>JANMEX010000157.1:0-1777 GCA_031377485.1 Phyllobacteriaceae bacterium | reverse complement strand
ACCCGCCGGCAAAACCTTCGGTTCGGTGGACGAACCGTCATAGTTCTCCTGAAAATCGACAGTGTCCTTGTCGATATCTTCCAGAAGCTCGTGCGCGCCACGCGACAGACGCGCCTCGGTATAACGCATTGCTGCAGGGGGATCGCCGTCAATGGAGCCAAAATTGCCCTGACCGTCAATCAGCGGAAACCTCAGCGACCAGTCCTGTGCCATGCGCACCAGCGCGTCATAAATCGAAGCATCGCCATGCGGATGGTATTTACCCATCACATCCGCCACAGGCCGCGCCGACTTCACATATTTACGGTTCCAGTGATAACCGCTTTCATGGGCTGCGTACAAAATGCGCCGGTGGACCGGCTTCAAACCGTCGCGCACGTCAGGAAGAGCGCGGCTGACGATCACGCTCATTGCGTAATCAAGATAGCTGCGCTGCATTTCGTCGATGATCGAAATGGATTCAATGCCGGGAGTTGATGGCGGCGGTGTCTGATCAGTCACGTTTCACGCTCAATCTTTGAGAATCATTCAAGCCTGCTTATAGCTCAAAGCCCATGGAAAGGCGAACATCAGCGACATCGAATTTGGTTTAAAGATGATTGTTTTTCAATGGCTTAGAACAGGTTACGAAACGACCATCAAATAGACTGTTGAAAACCGGACAGGAATGCTACGCCAGCACGGCTGAACGCGTGCCGGGAGGGCTTCGCAATGCCGGGTTTTGATGCACTGACCAACGCGCTCGTGACAATTTTGGTCACGATCAGCCCGCACAGTCTAGCACCACTATTCCTCGTCTTGACGCGCGGCATGAACCGCAAGGAACGCAACCAGGTCGCCATCCGCTCCAGCGCGATTGCCGCATTGGTCCTTTCGATCTTCGCGGTGTTTGGCATAGCCATTCTGGAATTGTTCGGCATCACCGTCGCTGCATTCCGCGTCGCAGGCGGTATGCTGTTGTTCTACATCGCCTTCGAAATGATTTTTGAACGCCGTCAGCAGCGCCGTGAACAAAGTGCGGAAACGGCGATTACCAAGGACATGATCCACAACATCGCGGCCTTCCCGCTTGCCATCCCGCTCATTGCAGGCCCCGGCGCTATTTCGGCAACCATCCTGATGGCCGACAAGCTTGGAACACTCAGCGGCCGGCTGGCGATCATACCAGTCATTCTTATTTCAGTCGCCATAACCTGGTCGGTCTTCTTCGTTGCCGAACGCGTCGACAAATTCCTTGGCGAAACCGGCCGGTCAATCCTGACGCGCCTCTTGGGAATGCTTCTCGCGGCGCTGTCGGTGCAGTTCGTGGCGGACGGAATCAGGGTGCTGGCAGTCGGCTAGAGGGCTGGCCGAACTCAGAACGGGATTTCATCGTCCAGGTCGCGCGAAAATCCACCACCGCCACCGCCTGATTGCGCAGGAGCCGGAGCACGCGAACCGCCCGAAGCTGGCATTGGGCTTGACCGTCCGAAATCCGAACCGCCGCTCTGGTCATATTCACCGCCGCCGCCGCTGCGCGATGAGCCTTCATTGCGCGAATCCAGCATCTGCAATTCGCCACGGTATTTCTGCAGCACGATTTCAGTCGTGTACTTCTTTACGCCGGACTGATCTTCCCAGGAGCGTGTCTGCAACGCGCCTTCGACATAAACCTTCATGCCTTTTTTCAGATACTGCTCGGCAACTTTGGCGATCTGGTCGTTGAACACAACAATGTTGTGCCACTCGGTCTTTTCCTTGCGATCGCCGCTGTTCTTGTCGCGCCAGCTTTCGGATG
>JANMEX010000151.1:0-6019 GCA_031377485.1 Phyllobacteriaceae bacterium | reverse complement strand
TCCAGCAGGTGTGCCAGTAGAAAATCTTGTCTTCGCGCTTCTTGCCGGTGAACACGACCTTCTCGGCATTGATGATGATCACATTGTCACCGTCGTCGACGTGCGGGGTGAAGGTCGGCTTGTGCTTGCCGCGCAGGCGATTGGCGACGATGGAAGCCAGACGACCGACGACGAGACCCTCGGCGTCAATCAGGATCCATTTCTTCACCACATCAGCCGGCTTTTGGGTAAAAGTAGCCATTTGAGTTTCCTTAAATTCATCCGCATTGGATTACGCGGCGTTTTTTGTTGCTTATGTTGGAGGCCAACAATGGCCAACCAACCAACCCGATTTTCAGGTTGCGGTTCCGATACGCGAGCCACATCGTGAAGTCAACCGATGCATGGTCAGCACAAATCAAAAAAGAGTAACAAAATCAATGCAATATATGTGGGGTATTATTATACCGTAATTTTGCGCTGTGTTTTGGCTGCTATTCAGGCTTGTTCCGGCTTGGAATGTGAAGGCGGGATGGAATAGGTCGCTGTGGCGTGGGCGACCATGATGTCATCATCCGCGCCAACGATGGCAATTTCAGTGACAGCGAGGCGGCGGCCGAGTTTCAGAATGGTTGCATGCGCATCAAGCGCTTCGGGAGCGGGCTTTTGCAGAAAATTGATGTTCATGTTGGTTGTGACCGTCATGGCCGCCGGACCGACATGGGCGAGAATGGCCATATAGGCGGCAACATCCGCCAGTGCGAACATCGAAGGGCCAGAGATGGTTCCGCCGTGACGCAAGTGGCTGTTGTCCGGATTTAGCCGGAGCGTGGCGCCAGAAGGGCGGATTTCCATGACTTGAAACGGCGAATTATCATAAAATGCCTGCGGAAAAGTCGCACGGAGCAGGGTTTCCACTTCGTCGCGGTTCATCACAGGCGTCAATTTTTGCGTCATTGAATACTTCCGGATATCATGAGCATTGGAGTGGCTCATCTCAGCCATGGCACGCAAGCACGGCAAAAGGCAATGAATGTTGAAGATCGGCTGGATTTCCTTTGTATTCTTGGCGCAGTTTCCAGTCGCGCAAGCATTTTGCGGTGAGATTGATACGCCTCTCGGCGCTTCTGACATCGCAACGTTTATTGCCCTATGGCCTGAAACTTCCAAGGCGCTCGCCGCCGCTGACCCCGAATTTGATCCCGCATTGACCAACGGATTGCGCGGCCAACTTCAGGAAATGGCCGCAAGTGATTCAAAAGATTCAAAACTTGATTCCGCAGTGGGAACTGCAGGCTATCGCGATTTCGAGACATTTGCTGCCCTGTCGAGCCGCATCTTTCTTGCGGCACAGTGGGCGAAGGATGCGCCCGACGAAGCCGACCTGAATGCTGCCATTGATGGCATTGAAAATGATCAGGTCCGGACTGCGGAACAGAAAGCTGAAATGGTCGGCGCATTGAAACAAGCGTACATCAAAGCATTGGCGGAAAAGCCGGCGGACGAAGATATCGCGCTCGCCAAGCCGTTTGTCGGCGCAATTGACAAGGCTTTGGCCGTTGACCCTTAAGTGGAGGCCTGATAGCTGTCTGGTACAAAAAGAGAACATGACATGGCGCTGAAACCAACCCTTTCGCTTGTGACGCTTGGTGTGTCTGACCTTGAACGCGCAAAGCAATTTTACTCGGATTTGGGCTGGTCAGCGTTGGCATTGCCTGCCGAGGGTGTAGCCTTTTTCGAACTGGACGGGATTATGCTCTCACTTTTCCCGCGCGTAGAGCTGGCAAAAGACGCTGGCATCGAGGACAGCAAACCGGGCTTTTCCGGCATTTCGCTGGCGCACAATGTGGGGTCGGAGGCGGAAGCCGATGCAGCACTTGCGCACGCGGTTAAATGCGGTGCCAAATTGGTCAAGCCGATGCAAAAAGTGTTTTGGGGCGGATATTCTGGCTATTTTGCAGATTTGGACGGACATTTATGGGAAGTGGCTTACAATCCGTTCGCCCGCTTTGACGAAAACGGCGTGTTGAGGATGTCAGCATGAATCACGACAAATACCCGACTGGTTACACGCAGGACTGGCTCGCAAAGGTCAAATCCATCGCAGTTGTCGGCGCTTCGCCAAATGAGGCCCGACCGAGTTTTGGTGTCATGCGGCTGCTGATATCGCGCGGCTATGAGTTGACGCCGATCAATCCGGGGCAGGCGGGAAAGGATATTCTTGGTCGCACGGTCACTGCCACACTGGCTGATTTGTCGGAGCCCGTCGACATGGTTGACGTGTTCCGCGCGTCAGAAGCGATACCGGTACTCGTGGATGAAATACTTGCGCTAACATGGAAGCCAAAGCTCGTCTGGCTGCAACTTGGCATCCGCAATGACGAAGCGGCAGCGGAGATTGAAGCAGCTGGGATATCCGTGATCATGAACCGCTGTCCGGCGATCGAACTCGGGCATTAGGCTTTGCCAGGCTCAATGCGCCGGTTCAACAACCTTTGCTGACAGGCGTCCGATCATTGCGAGCGTCTCGGGATCTATCGACTTGTGTTCCTTCGGTTCCCAAGCCTGATAAAGCGCCCATATCGCCGCATCAACCAAACCCTTGTCGCCGGAATATTCAGCCAGCCGCACAAGTTTCAACAGGTTGCCTTCCAAGGTCTCATCCGACCGCATTCCGGCAAGTCCGGGAATATCGGTACCTCTGGTTCTCGTCATTTTTGCCCGCCCGTTTGACATTTTGAGTTTGGCGGGACGGATGCGAAAAGTTACTATCCTAAAGTACAGTCAGCAATAATAATTGCGGGCTTGTGCCCCGGCTGCGCATGAATGGCAGGATCAGCTTTTCAGACTTCGTTTTCGTGGTTTTTGTTTAATTTCCGTTAGGTAACATCAGGGAATCCAAAACGATTGTGCTGTTGGGATATTTCTTGTTGAACGCCTCAAGCGCGGCATCGCTTCCGTCACTTCGTGCGGCATCCCAATCAAGTTTCTCCTGAAGCCTCAAGATGGCGCTGAAGTCGCGTTTTTTGATAGTCAGCGAGTCAAAAAGCGCTGTGCTGTCTGGAAAATTGCGCTGGAATTCCGCCATTGCTTCAGGACTGCCGTCAGCCTGCGCCGCCTCGAACGCGCGGTGTTCGTCTGAAATTTCGTCGGGAAGACGCAAGGATTCCAGCGATGGAAGTTCGTCTGTCGGCGCAAGAAGTTCGCTGAGCGGCTTTAACTCGACGGCATCGCGCAAAGTAACAAATCCAAGCATCTGGTCATAGTAGGCAGGCTTTTGACTGTGTTTCACAGTCGCCGCGAGCGCCGCTACGTCTTGTTGCACGCGCTTGGCAATATCGACCTGTGTCAAGCCGGGTATCTTGAGAAGCGGAATAAGGGCACGGGTGAACACGGAATTCGGATTGGAATCGCTGTCTGAAAGCCGGTCGAGAGCTGTTTCGCCAAGGCCTGCGCCAAACAGGGTGAACACGCCATCGGCCGCATCAATCTTGCTCAGGCCCTGCGATGCGCCAATCGATTTGCCACCGGGACGCTCAAAAGGATTGTTGCGGCATGCATCCAGAATGATGAAAATCGCCTTGGCGCCCCGCGCCTGAATGCGGCGTGTGAGCGATTCAACGCCAAAGCTGTCGCCCGCGACCAAGTCTTCTTCACCGGCGGATGGAGTGGCAAGGTCTGTGGGGACGAGATAGTTTTCTGCGCCCAATGAAACGCCATGGCCCGAGTAATATACAAACACAATATCGTCTTTTGAAATCGAGGCATCAAGTTCATTGATGGCGCGGTTCATGCCACGTCGGTCGAGATTCTCGCCATAGATGACAGAAAAGCCGAGATAGGTCTGGAGCGTATCGCGAATGGCGCGGGCGTCATTGAGTGACTTGGTGAGGTCAGTCAACTGATCATAATCGAGATTGCCGATCACCAATGCCACGCGATTTGCCGCGAATGCGTGTGAACCAGACAGGCCCAGCACCAGCAAGATGAAAACCAGCGCTTTCTTGATCATTATTGGGTCAGCCTGACAATTTGGACACGGCGGTTTTCTGAAGCTTCGGGCGCGTCCGGCGTGGCCGGATTTTCTTCACCATAGCCTGCGGCAATCAATTGCGCTGCTCCAATGCCGTAATTTTCAATCAAATAGGATCGCACCGCATCGGCTCGCTTTTCCGACAGCAACTGATTGTAATCGTCAGAACCTTTGGCATCGGTATGTCCAGCCAAGAGGAATTTCTGTCCCTTGAGTTGATCGCTGGACAGCGCCGCGCCCAGTTTTGCAAGGTCCATGGCCGCATTTTCACTAATCTGCGCGGAATCGAAATCGAAGAATACATGCAGGTCGATGGATGGGAGATTGGCAGACGCGACAACGCCGTCAATCTTGCGCCGCTCGACAACCGTAATCTTTTTGGTGCCAGAGCTCAGGTCTTCGATGAATGCCTGATCATCGTCCGACAAGGAGGGTGCACTAAGCGCAATACCTTTGGTGATCGCGCCGGGCGCAAGAGTCTCGATGATATCCTGCGTGCTCACATCTTCCTGCGCCATCGCGCCAGGCACTGAAAGCGTGCCGACAATTGCAAAGGATGCAAAAAACAAGGCGCGACTTTTGTGCATCGCCATTACTCCACTTTCAACTTGATGGCGGCGCGGCCGACACTTTGGCCCGAAGCCGCCGTGTTGCGCGCAACCACGTCGATTTTCTTGGTCGCCAATGCGCCGTTTCCAAGTCCGGTCAGCGCTTCGGTAGCATAGTCATGGGCAATGCCGGTCAAAGCGCTGCCGCCTTCATCGCAAATGGCAATGACGGTCTCAGTGCCCTTGGTTGAGAACTGAAAATCGAAATTTGATTGCGCGTTCGGGAAGGTGAATTCCGTATTGGCCTTGATCGAATTGTCCTGCTGGAACCTGTTCGGGAAAATCACAACCGCATCACCGTGTGGATCGACATTGACCAAAGTCAAATGGCAATCGCGGTTGGTCCGCGCGGTGAATACCGGTCCATCGCCAACAGCATAACGCGATTTGGTTGCCGAAAGATCGATGCGAATATCGGTGACCGGCGATTGCGAAGCCACTGTAAGTCCGGGCCCCACGGACGGCGCGATATACCGGGCGTCGATGATGCTCTCGACCAAAGCGCCGAAATTGGTTTCAAAATTGTCCCGCTGCACTGTGCCAAGTTCAAGGCGCGTGACAAGTGACGCACCAGTGCCGCCGCTCATGGTCATGTTCCTTTGCAAGTCTTCAACCGAGATGCCGAACTCCGCCGCCGCCGCCTTCAAATCCAGCTCGCGCTCATAGCGGTCTGACAAAGCGTTGATGACTTCAATGCCATTCAAATCGAGATCCGGATCGACGCCTGATTGTTTCAGCGCATCCTTGAAGCGGGCGCGATCAGTTTCGATAACTTTATCCATCTCATCACGGAGCGGATAAAGCGCCTTGACGGCTTCGCGTACGTCGAACGGAAAGTTTTTGACGCTCTCGACCTGAGCGCGGATTTCATCCTTGGCGTTGCGCATGCCCTGGTTATGGCACCCCATGCAGGAAATGCCGTTGGTCACGGTCAAATCCTTGCGCGAAGGATCACGCACGATCTGCGTCGGCCCCTTGGCCAAAGCCTCACCTTTGGCGTTGTTGAGATAGTAAGCTTGCAGGCCATTGGGCAGATTGAAAATTGTCTCGCCGCCGTCATGGTGAAAGCCGAACTCGCCGCCCGGCCCGAGCGGGAATTCAAACAGGCTCTGCTGCGCGCGGTTGCCACCGAAATCATAGGAAGTCCAGAAAGCGCCGGTCGAAATGGAATGGCGCTCGATCAGGCGGTTGTTTTGTGAGACGCCCGACTTTTGAAAGCCTGCCCGCTTTGCCGAGAAGCTTTCAATATTGGCCGTTACGTCAACGCCAAGCTTTTGCTGCAATTCCTGAAAGGTGGCCGGAAGGCCAAGGATTTGCTCGTAAATTGGTGGGCGCGATGCGGTGAAGGCGAACCAGTCTGCGCGGATGACAGGTATCTGCGTACCTGTAGCCAGCGTCG
>JANMEX010000144.1:0-2200 GCA_031377485.1 Phyllobacteriaceae bacterium | reverse complement strand
GGCCCGCCACCGGGCTATCGCAAGCGGACGCTTCACGCCGTTGATGACATTCTGCGGGATTGCCATTATTTCGCCCGCGAGGCGATGAACGGGCCGAATACATCGTGAAGCTCCGACTTCATGCCTAACATTTCGACGGTCGCCGACAGGCGGTAAGCCGGAAAGCATTGCTTTCTCGGCCTCTCGGCTTGCCTTCAAACAGTTCAGCGTCGATGCCGGGCCACATTCGGCACGGGAATTGCTAGTCAATCAAATAGAAACCACACTGGGTGCATGAATGTGCCGAAACGGGACAAATAAGCAGCAATGACAGACGTCATCGGAATATTGGGCACCCGAACCCGTGTCATACCGGCCGCAGTTGCCCGGTTCGAAGTGCTGGATTCCTGGCGCGGCATCTGCGCACTGCTGGTGACCCTGTTTCATTTTCCCGCTGCCGGATGGCTGGCGACCAACGGCTTCATCCGTGGCAGTTATTTGTTCGTCGATTTCTTCTTTGTTCTATCCGGTTTTGTCATTGCCCACGCCTATGGCAATCGCCTGAGCGACGGAAACTCCTTCCGCAAATTCATGATTACCCGCTTTGGTCGCCTGTTCCCGTTGCACGCCTTCATGTTGCTGGCCTTTGTTGCCTTTGAACTGCTGCGCTTGAAGATGCCGCAATTTTCCGGCGGCGAACCGGCATTTTCCGGCGCATTTTCAGTAAAATCGCTGATTACAAACGTGTTCATGGTGCACGGCCTCGGCACCGAGCAGGGACTGACGTGGAACGGGCCAAGCTGGAGCATTTCGACGGAATTGTTTGCCTATCTGATGTTCGGACTTGCCGTGCTGTTGCTTGGCCGCTTCGCCATGCTGGCGTTCATTTCAGCAATTCTCGTTGCGCCGTTGTTTCTGTTCGCTGCCTCGCCGGACTTCATGGATGCAACGTGGGACTTCGGCTTCATCCGATGCGTTTATGGCTTTTCGTTTGGCGTGATTGTTCATGCGCTGTTTGAGCGTGCGGGGGAAAAGCCTTCCCATGATCACGAGACGGTTGGTGCATGGACATTTGCAGAATGCGCAACGGTCATCGCGGTGATCCTGTTCGTTTCGACCAGTCATGCCAATGCATTGAGCCTGCTCGCGCCGCTGATATTCGGCTTTGCGGTTTTCATTTTCGCCCACGAAGGCGGTATGGTCTCCCGCCTTTTATCCGCGCGGCCGTTTTTGATGCTCGGTGCGCTGTCTTACTCGATTTACATGACGCACATGTTCGTACAGGCACGGATGATAAACGTTGGAAAATTTGCAGACGGACATTTCACCACGCAATTCTTTTCAAATGACGCCAGCGGCAATCCCATGTTCGGTCAATCATGGGCTTGGCCGATGGCAACTTTGATGATTGCCGCAACGCTTTCTGCCAGCTTGCTCACTTATCGGCTTGTCGAAATGCCGGGCCGCAACTGGTTTCGAAAACTCGCAAAGCAATCCAAATGAAACTTAAACCAGCCAGACCCGCCCATATGGCAAGATATGAACAAACCCTCCATCGCGCGCCGCTGGCGCATCTGCCAGCCGGTCATGAAATTTGCTGACGCCCATCGCCCGCAATTGCCCTTCTGAAATCGACTGTGGCACTTCGGAAAAATTGAAGATGCAAACAACCGTCTCCGCATCGCCATCACGCGCAAAACCAAACATCCGGCTGTTGCCAAGATGGAGGATGCGGGTCGGATGTTTGGCGGAAAAGGCAGCAACAGCTTTGCGCCGCGCAATGATGTGTTTCACGCCCTGGAATATCCAGGCCTGCGGCGTCTGTGATTTATCCAGTGATTTGACGACTGACCAGTCCATGCGCGGCCGGTGCATCCACCGATTGTCATGCGCATGGGCAGGTTCGTCGACAAAGCCATAATCGTTCAGCAAGCCGATCTCATCGCCCATATAAAGAAGCGGCACTCCGCCAAACGCTGCGATCAGCGCATGGCCCATCAGGATGCGGTCAACAGACAGTGTGATCGCTTTCTGGTCGCCAGATTCAAGTGCCTCTTCAAGACCCGCAAGGCTGGCAAACGAGCCGGAATTGCGCCGGTCGCCGGTCAGCGCATTTTCCTGAAAAATGCCACCACGGGCAAACGATCCGGCAAAACGTCCGGAGTAAAAGTCGGCGAGAAACTTGCGATGCCCCGGCGCAGAGAAATGTGGAATCGCGGCC
>JANMEX010000102.1:0-5897 GCA_031377485.1 Phyllobacteriaceae bacterium | reverse complement strand
CATCCACGGCACCAAAGCGTTTTTGCCGGGCATGCTTGCGCATGGCCAGCCGGGGATGATCATCAACACAGGATCAAAACAAGGCATCACCACTCCACCTGGCGATACGGCATACAATATCTCGAAAGCGGGGGTGAAAGTATTCACCGAGGCTTTGGCGCACGAACTTCGCAACATCGAAGGTTCGAAGCTCAACGCACATCTCCTCATTCCCGGCTTTGTATTTACAGGCATGTCTGCAGGCAGCGGCGGCGCAAAACCTGATGCTGCGTGGACGGCTGAACAGACCATCGCATTCATGATTGAAAGCATCCACAACGGCGACTTCTATATCCTGTGTCCGGACAATGATGTTGCGCGGTCGCTTGATGAACGGCGTATGGCATGGGCTGCCGGTGACATCATAGAAAACCGCCCGCCCCTGTCGCGCTGGCATCCGGACTACGCGGACAAGTTCAAGGAATTTGCAAAAACCATGACATCCAGTTGACCTGGAAAGACGTCCATTGCGAGGAAAATACCCAATTTCCATTGATTTTCCTGAAAAAATTTGAACAAAAATTCGCCGACGAACACACTTTACATATAATAGTACTATTGATAACGTTTACCCATCGCTTGGCTGGAGGAGAACTTCCAAGCGTTCAAATGGGAGAGAAATCATGAATATGCTTCGTAAACTTGCGCTTGGCGCAAGCATGGCCGCGCTATTGTCCAGCGCTGCTTTTGCCGACAAACTGGTTGTCGGATTCTCGCAGATCGGTTCAGAATCCGGCTGGCGCGCCGCCGAAACTTCCGTCACCAAACAGCAGGCAGAGTCGCGCGGCATTGAACTTAAATTTGCCGATGCACAGCAAAAACAGGAAAACCAGATCAAGGCCATCCGCGGTTTCATCGCGCAGGGCGTCAACGCCATTCTGGTCGCCCCCGTCGTTGCGACAGGCTGGGATGATGTGCTGAACGAAGCCAAGGAAGCCAAGATCCCGGTAATCCTGTTGGATCGCGGTGTAGATGCTTCGCAAGACCTCTACCTCACTTCAGTCGCATCCGATCAGGTCAAGGAAGGCCGCGTTGCCGGTGAATGGCTGGTCAAGACGGTTGGCGACAAGGAATGCAAGGTCGTTGAACTTCAGGGCACAGTTGGTTCAACACCGGCAATAAACCGCAAGAAAGGTTTCGAAGAAGCCATTGCTGGTCACGCCAACATCTCCATCATCCGCAGCCAGACCGGTGATTTCACCCGCGCCAAGGGCAAAGAAGTCATGGAAGGCTTCTTGAAAGCCGAAAATGGCGGCAAGGGCATTTGCGCCATGTATGCGCACAATGATGACATGGCAGTCGGCGGCATTCAGGCCATCAAGGACGCTGGTCTCAAGCCCGGAACTGACATTCTGGTCGCTTCGATCGACGGCGTTCCGGACATCTTCTCGGCAATGGTTGCCGGCGAAGCCAATGCGACAGTCGAGTTGACGCCGAACATGGCCGGCCCGGCTTTTGATGCACTCGCTGCATTCCTGAAAGATGGCACGGTTCCGGAAAAGTTCATCATCACCGAGTCAAAGCTTTATACCCCTGCCGACAATCCGCAGGGCGAATATGAAGCCCGCAAGGGTCTTGGCTACTAATCCTCCCCGGATCCCGCCGGACCACACTTGGCCGGCGGGTTTTTCTTGTTCAAATTCTGAAAAGCCGTAGGGTCGAGGCGGAGGGGTACCATGGTCGAATCTGGGAGCGAATCTGGAATTGTTTTGCACGCCAAGGGAATCAGCAAGTCCTTTGCCGGAATACCGGCGCTAACCGATGTCGAGATCGCTTTGGCGCCAGGCGAGGTTCATGCACTGCTTGGTGAAAACGGCGCCGGAAAATCGACGCTGATCAAAATCCTGACCGGTGCATACAAGCCCGATGCCGGAGAAATTTATCTGAACGGCCAACTCGTCATGCCGCGCGATACGTTGCAAGCGCAGTCATTGGGCATTGGCACAGTTTATCAGGAGGTTAATCTCCTGCCAAATTTGACTGTATCAGAGAACCTGTTTGTCGGCCGACAGCCAACACGGTTTGGCCTCGTCGACAAGAAGCGGATGGACCGCGAATCACGCGAGATACTAAAGAAATACGGACTTGAGCTGGATGTCCGCGCTGATCTTGGAAGCTATTCGGTGGCCGTCCAACAGATTGTGGCAATCGCCCGTGCAGTCGAGCTTTCCGGTAAGGTGCTCATTCTTGATGAACCGACGGCCAGTCTTGATCGTCACGAAGTGGACGCCCTGTTCGCAGTTGTGCGCGGCCTGAAGGCGCAAGGGATGGCGATCGTCTTTATCACGCATTTTCTAGATCAGGTTTTCGAGCTTGCGGACAGGGTTACTGTTCTTCGAAACGGCTCAAGAGTCTCCTCGCAGGCAATCCCGAACCTCAGCAGAACTGACGTGGTTCGCATGATGCTGGGCAAGGATATCATCACATTTGGCGCAACAATCGACGGCGAAGAACGCGAGACCGGCGACGTACTGGTAAAGTTCGACAATTTCGGACTGCGCGGCAAGGTGCGCCCGTTCGGGCTGGAAATTCGCAAGGGCGAAGTTGTCGGCGTGGCCGGGCTTTTGGGTTCTGGGCGCACGGAAATTGCGCGCCTGATGTTCGGCATCGACACAGCAGATATTGGCGAAGCCAAGGTTGACGGCAAGCGCGTGTCCTTGCGCCATTCCAGCGACGCGATTGCACAGGGCTTCGGCTTCTGCCCGGAAGACAGAAAGGCGGACGGAATCCTGGGCGATTTGTCCGTGCGGGAAAATATCATCATAGCCCTGCAAGGAAGCCTTGGCTGGTACCGTGCGCTGAACCGGGATGAACAATCGGAAATCGCCGAAAAATTCATCGAGGCGCTGGATATACGGGCGGCATCAATTGACATGCCTGTGAAATTCCTTTCTGGCGGCAACCAGCAAAAAGTCATTCTGGCCCGCTGGCTTGCGACCGATCCGCGGTTCCTCATTCTGGATGAACCGACACGCGGCATTGATGTCGGCGCGCATGCAGAAATTGTGCGCATGATCAATCGGTTGCGCGACGATGGCCTGGCGCTGGTGGTCATCTCTTCTGAACTTGATGAAATCGTCGCCTACAGTTCGCGCGTGGTCGTTATGCGCGACCGGGAAATGGTTGCTGAACTGCGCGGCGATCTGATCTCGCCAGCAACAATTGTCCAAGCCATCGCCGCCCAATCCGAAAGCTTGAACGCATGAACCGCAACACTCTGCTTCGCCTCGTTAATCCGCAGACCATTGCGCTGGCCGGTGTATTGGTCTTCAATTGGCTGCTTTTTCCGGGCTTTTTCAATGTTACTTGGCAGGACGGGCGCCTTTTCGGCAGCATAATCGACGTCATCAATCGCGGCGCACCTGTGGCAATCCTTGCGATCGGCATGACCGCAGTTATAGCCACCAAAGGCGTTGATCTTTCGGTCGGCGCTGTCATGGCTGTGGCAGGCGCGGTCGCGGCAACCTTTGTCGAATCCGGGCAACCACTGGCGATTGTCATCGGCGCATCGCTGCTTATCGGGCTTGTCTGCGGCCTTTGGAACGGCTTGTTGGTTGCGGTGTTTGAAATACAGCCGATCATCGCAACGTTGGTGCTTATGGTCGCCGGGCGCGGCATCGCACAGTTGATCACCGAAGGTTCCATTGTCACATTCACCGATCCGGGTTTGATCTTCATCGGCACCGGTTCCGTTTTCGGCATACCGATGGCGGCGGTTATCGCTACCGTGCTGTTGATCTTGGCGCATTTGCTGGTGCGCAAATCTGCACTCGGACTTTTCATCGAGGCGGTCGGCGTAAACCGCTCCGCGGCAACATATGCAGGCCTTCGCAGCAAGGCGCTTCTGGTTGCGGTCTATGCATTCAGCGGATTGTGCGCGGCGATAGCTGGCATCATAGCTGCTGCCGACATTCGCGGCGCTGACGCAAACAATGCTGGCCTATGGCTGGAACTGGACGCAATCCTTGCGGTGGTCATTGGAGGCACTTCGCTATTGGGCGGGCGCTTTTCAATTCCGATGTCGGTACTTGGTGCAATTATCATTCAGGCCATGAACACAGGTATTCTGGTTTCGGGATTCCGGCCAGAATTCAATCTGATCGTCAAAGCCGGCGTGATCATCCTGATCCTTGTGATCCAATCGCCAAAAGCCGGCAAGTTTTTCAATTTCAATCTCGCTGCCTTGCGCAAGGGGTCGCAAACCCAATGAACCCCAGATTTCGCCCGCTGGCAGCAACAGCTGTCATCTTCCTGATCGCCTATGGCGTCTGTGTCTTCCAGTTTCCAGCCATGTGGTCCACGCGTGTTCTCGGCAATTTCCTGACGGACAATGCCTTCCTCGGCATTGCCGCCGTGGGTACGACTTTTGTAATCCTTGCAGGTGGCATCGACCTTTCGGTTGGCGCGGTGATCGGGTTCACCGGTGTGCTTTTGGCCATCCTGATTTCTTGGTTCAACGTCCACCCACTGCTGGCATTTGCGATCGTACTTGTCGTCGCGGCAGCATTCGGGGCGGCAATGGGCGCAGTGATCCACTATCTTGAAGTCCCACCCTTCATTGTCACCTTGGCCGGCATGTTTCTGGCCAGAGGCGCAGCTTCCGTGCTCACGCAAGATTCAATCCCCATCGACCACCCGTTTTACGATGCGGTTTCGACGTTTTACCTTAAAATGCCAGGCGGCGGCCGGATCAGCCTGATCGGTGGCACGATGGTGCTGATCTTCATCATCGGCGCGATCCTTGCCCACAGAACCAAATTCGGTTCCTACGTATATGCGCTCGGCGGGAATGCAAATTCCGCTTCCCTTATGGGTGTGCCGGTCGGCAGGACGACGATTGCCGTCTACGCAGTGGCGAGCATTTTGAGTGGATTGGCCGGAATTGTATTTTCGCTCTATACGTCAGCAGGCTATCCACTTGCGGCGGTCGGCGTAGAGCTTGATTCGATAGCAGCAGTAGTGATCGGCGGCACATTGCTGACGGGTGGATATGGGTTCATGTTCGGAACATTCATAGGCGTAATGCTGCAAGGACTGGTGCAAACCTACATCGTATTCGACGGGACCTTGTCGAGTTGGTGGACCAAGATCGTCATCGGCGCACTGCTTTTCGTGTTCATCATTCTTCAGCGGCTGGTGTTTTCAACCGCGCCGCCCCGATTTTCGCTGTTTCGGAAACGGGAAGCATGAGTGAACCGGGAAGCCTGCTTCGCAATCTGACCGGGCGGGCAACAGCACGAAATTACCATTCGTACGTGATTTCCGAAATTGGCATCGGAATTGTGTCTGGCCGGTTTCCGGTCGGCTCTGTGTTGCCCAACGATGCCTTGATGATGGCGCAATACGGAGTGTCACGCACTGTGTTGCGGGAAGCCTTGAAAACGCTGGAGGCTAAAGGTTTGGTCGAAGCCAAGCCGAAGGTCGGCACGCGTGTGTCGCCGCGCAGCCGGTGGAACTTGTTTGATGCACAAATTCTCGCCTGGCATTTCAACGCCAACCCTGACGATGCGTTTTTGGCCAGTCTGATTGATGTGCGCTTGGCGCTGGAGACCAAGGCTGCGGAACTTGCTGCGATCCGCCGTTCGGCCGATCATGTTCGCACCCTGCACTACTGGATCAATCAGATGGAAAATTCGGTTGGTTCAACCGAAAATTTTGCATTGGCCGACCTTGAATTGCACCGCACCATCGCGGAAGCCTCGCAAAACCCGTTCATGCGCTCAATCGGCGGCATCGTTGAGTTTTCGCTGGCCTCGACATTCAAAGACGTGTTGCCGGCTGAGGGCAAGGGCTTGTTCGAAAATGCAGTGAAAACTCATCGTGATATCGTACTGGCGATAGAGGCGCGCGACGCCCCA
>JANMEX010000066.1:0-12695 GCA_031377485.1 Phyllobacteriaceae bacterium | reverse complement strand
CGGCAAAGTCGCCACGGACGGCACCGTCCCCGTTGTCATTGCGCGCTTCAAAACTGCCTGTAACAGCGCCGCCCGCCAAACTCGTTTCAACTCCCTCCAACCGGATGGAGCTTGGCAGCATCACCAAAGTTGCTTTTGCTGCACCACCGTCGCCAAGCGGACCAAGCCCGATGCGCTCGGCAGTCAGCGTGATGCTCCCGTCAAATGGCACCAGCGGCTGGGTCACAAACGGTGTGGTCGCAACGCCGCCGTCGCCAGCGTCAAACGCTCCGCTGCCCATCAGGTTTTCCAAAAGCCACATCGCGTTCAGCGAGTTCAGCGCCAGCGTCCCGTCAATCTTGTTGCGTTCAGTAAGTGTCAGCGTCAGATCACCCCTCGCCTTGATGTCACTGACCGAGGCATCAAGTTTGGATAGCACCACCTTGTCGCCGGTCTTGTTCACATCTGCAGCAAAACTTGCAGGAGTCCCAAGTCCCGTGCCTGGAAATGCCAGTCCGGTTGCCAGCAAATACGGATCAAGATCATTGGAAATCAGCCCCGCCTTGCCGATAAACCCATCAGCTTTGACCGTTCCGGCCAGCGTGGCAGAAAGGCCATCGGAGGAAAACACGGTATCGATGTCAAGTCCGGCCTGGACACTTCCCTTGGCATTCACCTCCAGCGTCGCCGGTCCGGGCGCGCCGAGCGGCACCAGTGAAACGCCAGCCAAGGTAAGGAAATTCAGTGGTTCATCCTGTTTGATGCTTGCCTGCCAGGTCCCGTTCAACGCCGCCGGATTGTCCAGCCCGCCCTTGGCGTTGCCCGAAAAAGACGCCTCGCCGCTCGCCGCCTTGAGATTGCCGCTGACCGACCAGGCCCGTTGATCATCCTCGAGCGCCGTCGCTGCAACGATCGACATTTGCATGTCGGCGAGCAGTCCTGTTGTCACTGCCGCTCGATCACTTAAGGTCTCGATCCCCGGCACAATTCCAAACTTGTCCGCCAGCATCGCCAAAAATTCCGCACCATCCACGCTGACAACCGATGCATCAATCGAGGCCGCGGTATTTTCCGGAAAACCGGTCACGGCGCCAGTGGCTGAAAGGGATGCCCCGGCAACTTGGGTAATCATCAGCCGGTCAATATCGGCACGGTCCTGTTTCAACCGCACGCTGAGGCCCAGAGCCTGTGCCTCCACAGCGCCCGCAGTCACCGGACCTGCATCTAGTGTCAGAGACAAATCATGTCCGCCCAGCCTGTTGCCACCGGTATCGGAAATCACTCCCGCAGCCATCGCGCTCAGCGCATCCAGATCAAGCGCCTCGCCTTTCAAGACAAGCTCAAGCGCAGGCCGTTCGCCATCCACGCGCCGCACAGCAAACCCTTTGAGACTTGATGGGCCGACTGCCACTTCGAGATTATCGAACCGCTGCACCACCGGATTGATATCTGCGTCAGCCGAAAATCCAGCCGCCGTCAGCCTGCGGATCGCCGGGTTCACTTCACCGGTTAACCAGTTGGCCAAACCAGCAGGCTGGTTCGACGCCATCAGCAGTCTGCCCTTGAAACCGAAATTATCGCCCCGTGAAAGCAGGCCGTCCGCTTCCAGTTTGGTCCGTCCCGGCAGCGTTGCGCGAAAGCCATTCACCTGCCAAGCCTTGTCTTTGGGCTCTGCCGTAAATGCCACTTCCCGAATTGTCGTGTCGCCCGCCACAATCGCCGGCAAATTAACCGACAGTGTTCCCGGCATGGTCGGTACCGGAACCGCGTCCACAAATGCCCGGAATGCCGCCACGCGGTTGGCAACGCCTGAGCCGGCGGAAACCTTGTCGCCCTTGTCGTTGAATGTCACCTGCGTTCCGTCCAGCGCCAAATCAAAGCGGGGCGCATTCCCAAATGTCAGTGAACCTTTGCCATTGGCGACATAGGGATCATCTTTCGCGCCGGTTTCCAGCCTGAATTCCGGAAATTGCAGCGCGGATGGTTTCAGCTCAAACTTGCCGGAAACGCGAAATGCCTCGCCGTCTGCCGCAGCCTTGCCATCGCTGTTGCGCAGTGCAGGCGCACCCGGGTCGGTCAACGCAGCAGGCCGCAGCCCGAAATTTCCATTGTAGGAAACCTTGCCGCCATCGGATTTCGCGCTGCCATCCGCTTCAATTACCAAAGATCGTTGTGTCGGAAATACTTGCATCCGCAGCGGCAAAACGCCGTCGCCCGTCTCACCTGTCGATCCCAGCAAAACCAGCGGCTCGCCGTCCGCCTTCAAGTTTGCATTGATCCGCCAGGGGCCTGTCAGTGCCCGCGCCGAAACCGTTGCATTGCCAATTTCAATAACATGCCGCGCGCCGGTTGCCTCGTCGATGATGTCGACTTGCCCACCGTCCACCACCATGTTCTCGATGCGCACCTGAGCTGGATCAAACGGCGAGTCCGGGCGCAAAGCCCAGTCAATCGATCCGTCTTCCGCGATGTTGACCACACCGTGCGGTCCGGACACGCGCATGTCGAATATCAACACCTCGCCGGAAAGGAACGGTGCCAGTTCGGCATCCATGGAAAACCGGTCCACCGTCAGCACCGGATTTTCTGTATCCTCGCCAACCCGCACATCTTCAAACGTCACCGAAGGAAACGGCAAAAGCCGCGCCGAAGCCGCGCCGGCAACCTTCACCGGCCGCCCCAGTATCTTCGACGCCTCAGCTTCAAAATTCGCGCGATAGCCCGCCCAGTCGACAAACAATGGCGCAACCAGCGCTGCCGTCAAAAGCAACACCACCAACCCGCCAATGATGACAAACAAACGTGCCAGAAAAACCTCCCGAACCCTGCCGCATGACAAGAGGCAAACCAAAGCGGCACGTCAAGAGGATGATGGCCTGACTTGGCACAAACAAGGCGGAAAGTTATTCTTCTGGGTCCGGCTCAAAATTCACCGGGGTTGAGAAAGCTGAAGCGATTTTCGAGAACCGGAGCGGCGTGTGCATTTGGGGTCCCGCCAGCGGCTTGTCGCTTAAAGGCGGGGCAATGAAATACGTGAGCACCGGAAGCGCAGATGATTGCACCAGCCGGCCGCCCGATTGAATTTTTAGTCTGGCCCGAAGATTTTCCCCGGATTCATGATCCCCAGCGGGTCCAGCGCCTGCTTCAACGCCATCATCACATCCACCGCCTCGCCCAACTCTTCGCGCAGAAACCCGCGCTTGCCTTGACCAATGCCATGCTCTCCAGTGCAAGTGCCGTCCATCGACAGCGCCCGTGCATTCAGCCGCGCCACAAAATCTTCCGACGCTGCAATCTCCGCCGGATTGTCTGTGTCCAGCAAAATCAGCACATGGAAATTGCCATCGCCCGCATGGCCGACAATCGGCGCGATCAGCCCGGATTGCGCGATGTCAGCCTCCGTTTTGGCGACACATTCGGCAAGCCTTGAAATTGGCACACAAACGTCAGTCGAAATGCCCTTCGCGCCCGGCCGCAGCGTCAGCGAAGCCCAATAGGCATCGTGCCTTGCTTTCCAGAGTTTAAGCCGTTCGTCAGTGTTCGAAGTCCAGTTGAACGGTCCTCCGCCATATTCGCTGGCAATCTCGCCAAACCCTTCCGCTTGCTCGGCAACGGAAGCCGCCGACCCGTGAAATTCAACAAACAGGCAAGGCGCTTCCGGATACGAAAGCCCCGAATAAAGGTTCATCGCCTTCATCTGCAATCCGTTCACCAACTCGATCCGCGCCACCGGAATGCCGGACTGGATCGTGGCAATAACAGCGTTGCAAGCATCCTCGAGCGAAGGAAACGGACAAACCCCACCAGAAATCGCCGACGGAATGCCGGAAAGCTTCAAAGTCAGTTCGGTGATAACGCCAAGCGTCCCCTCCGACCCGACAAACAGCCGCGTCAGATCATACCCCGCCGACGTCTTCTTCACCCGCCGCGCCGTAGTGATCAGACACCCGTCCGCCGTCACAACTTTCAGAGCCAACACATTTTCCCGCATCGTCCCATAGCGCACCGCATTGGTACCGGATGCGCGGGTTGAAGCCATGCCGCCAAGCGAGGCGTTTGCGCCCGGATCAATCGGAAAAAACAGCCCCGTCGCCCGCAGATGTTCATTCAAGGCCTGCCGCGTCACCCCCGGTTCCACCACGCAGTCCAGATCCTCGTCATGGACCGCCAAAACCCTGTCCATCCGCGAAAGATCCAACGAAATCCCGCCCGCCGGCGCGTTCACATGTCCTTCCAGCGAAGTCCCCGTGCCAAACGGAATAACCGGTACCCGGTGCGCTGCGCACACCCGCACCACCTCCTGAACATCTTCCGCCGAGCCTGCAAAAACTACCGCATCCGGCGGCTGGTTCGGAATATAAGTCGTCGTGTGCGCATGCTGGCGGCGGATGTCCTCGCCCGTCTGGCAATGCGGCCCGAACTTCTGTTTGAGGATGCCAAGAGCAGCGGCAATTCCCTCTTCGTTGCGCGGCAGCAGTGAAATGTCGGAAAGCGACATGAATTGGCCTTTGGAAAGCATTGGCGGAGGATTCGTCTCCCGCTAGTCTGTCTCTCAATAGAAAGCCTGTCCAGAAGGAACCATCATGCCAGCTACCTTGCCCCACTCGCCGTTGATGGAAGTCGAAGCCCAATGGACCGATTACAACGGCCATCTCAACATGGCCTATTACAACGTCCTGTTCGACCGCGCCGCAGACCATGGCCTGTCGTCCCTCGGCATCAATCTCGATTACGTGCAAAACCGCAAGCTGACTATCTACACCGCCGAAGCCCACGTCTGCTATGTGCGCGAGTTGCATCAGGGTCAACAGGTTTACGCCACCTTCCACCTCGTCGACCACGACGAAAAGCGCCTGCATGTCTTCCAACAACTGCACCACGAAGACGGCTGGCTTGCCGCAACTTCCGAAGTCCTCTCCCTTCACATTGACATGTCCGGACCCAAAGTCGCGCCGTTTCCTGATGATGTCATGGCCAACATAAGGGCAATGGCAGCAGAGCATGCAAAGCTGGAAAAACCCGAGCGGGTCGGAAAAAGCATTGGCATCAAGCGAAAATAGTGGGCACTGCAGCTTCAAACGGGTTGCGCCATTTGCTGAAAGTCCATCAGATTTGACCTATGTCAGGCGACCACTCCGTCTTGTTCGATAGTCTTCACCGACAGTAAAGGTGATGTATCTGGTGAAGGTAATAACGGAATCAGTCCATGTGCGCTCAAGGATTGCCAAGCGCATACTGCTGACCGGGCTCGCGGTAGCGCTCGCAGCCGCCATCCTGATTTACGCCCTCTATTCCAGCGACATGCGCCAGATCAATTTGCGTGTCTCCTCGCAAAGCCAGATTATCGAAAGCCGACATGGCGCAATCGAATACACATCTTGGGGCAGTGGACCGGATGTTCTCGTCGTACACGGCGCTGGCGGCGGCTATGATCAAGGTCGCCTCATTCCGCAGGCATTTGTTGAAGGTGACTATCGCTGGATCTCGGTTTCGCGTTTCGGCTACCTTCGCTCACCACTGCCAGATGACGCCTCAACGCTCGCTCAGGCAGAGGCATTCGCCGACCTTCTGGATGCATTGAAAATTGATAAAATCGCAATCATCGCCATGTCCGGCGGTGTCCCGCCAACATTGCAATTCGCGCAGCATTTCCCCGAACGGACTTCGGCGCTTGTTCTGCTGTCTTCAGCACCCTTCACGCCGTTGAAAGCAGACGAACAAGAGTTGCCAATCCCTGCTTGGCTATATCAAATCCTGTTCAGTTCAGACTTTGCCTTTTGGGCAATTGTCAAATTGTCCCCGGCAAGCCTTGATTCGCTTTTCGATATCAGCCCGCAAGCCCGTGCCCGCATGACAGAGGCAGACAGGCCATTTGTCCAAGGCCTGATAGACGCATTTCTGCCTGTCACGAGGCGAACATCCGGTCTCAATAACGAAGGCGCAGCGATTGATCCGAAAGCCAAATACGATCTGGCCAACATCAGTGCCCCGACACTTGTCATTCATGCCAAGGATGATGGCATCAACCCGTTTTCGTTTGGCAAGTACGCCGCCCTGCATATCCCCGGCGCAGCCTTTTTGTCGCTCGACAGCGGAGGGCATTTGTTACTTGGCCACAGCGGACAAGTCCGCGCCCGAGTGAGCGAATTCCTGAAGGCGAACACCTCGGGCAACAAGTGAACGTGCGACGCCATTCACCAGCCTTCAGTGCCGCGCGCGCCTTTCACAATCCCGTCCAGATTGGATGTCACCCACCCTCCATAGAATTCACCAGGTTGAGGTAAAACCCTTTCAACGCCGACAAAACACGCCTCCATCAACCCGGGATAGAATGCCACATATCCCGCCAGCGACTTGAAGCGCGGCGACGGATCGTCATAGGCCCATGCAGCGCGTTTCGCCGCCACATCACCGCCAATCACATCAAAATAACGAGCCAGCCCCTTCCACTCGCAAAAACTCTGCCCTTGAACAGAAACCAGTGTGCCGCTGATATCTTGAGGCGGTATATAATAGGTCGGCGCGTGGTGCGTTTCGAGCACTCGCAATGCCCTTGTTGTGTCGGCAATGATTTGCCCCCCCAACCGGACTACAATGCGCTGCTGCACTGGTTCGAGCGCAGGCGGGCGCGGATAGGATTGCACATTTTCCCGTGGCATTTCAGGCATGACAACCCTTCCGAAAATTAAACATCACAAATCCTCACGCCGTCCATTTCTTCAAAAAAGCCACCGTCCGCCCCCAGGCCAAATCAGCCGCAGCCTTGTTGTATCGCGCCTCCGATGTGTCGTTGTTGAACGCATGGTTCACGCCGTCGTAGACATAGATTTCATAACTCTTCCCCGCCGCTTTAAGTGCCGCTTCAAACGCCGGAATGCCCGCATTGATGCGCTCATCAAGCCCGCCGTAATGCAGCATCAGCGGCGCAGTGATTTTCGGCACGTCAACAGCCGCCGCCTGCATCCCATAATAGGCCACACCTGCGGCCAGTCCCGGATCAGACACCGCAAGACTGTTCACCAGCCCGCCACCCCAGCAAAAACCCATCGCACCAGTCTTGCCGTTCACCGCCTCATGCCCTTTCAGGAATGAAACAGAAGCGGCCGCATTGGCCGTCGTTACAGCCCCGTCCAGCTTGCCGATCATGTCACAGGCCGTATCTTCATTGTCCGGCGTACCGCCTGAAGGTGAAAGAAAATCCGGCGCCAATACGGCAAACCCCTCCAGCGCCATGCGCCGCGCGACATCCTTGATATGCGCATTCAATCCACGATTTTCATGGATCACAATCACGCCCGGCAGCTTGCCCGAACGCTCCTTCGGCAACACAAGATAGCCCTTCATTTCGCCGCCAGAACCGGGGTATGTCAAATCAGTGGCTTCCACCCGCGCATCCGCTTCTTCGACAATCGCGGCCTGCGCCGAACTTGCTGCCAGCATCGGCGCAATTGCCGCAGCCGCCGCACCGGAGCCTGCAAGTTTGGCCAGCTTTTCCATAAACCCGCGCCGGTCGAGCGTCAGGTGGGTGTATTCGTCATAGGCTTTGATCATGTCCTGCGTGATGGTCGGCTTGTTCATAATTCGGCTCCACTCGGTTTGCGTTACGTTCAACGCCCCCGCGTCAAAACATCAGCCCCTCAATTATTGTTCCGGATACATCAACTCACTCTGCTGGCGCGACATGCCCGACTTGGCGCATCTCCTTGTCCAATAGCTTGACTTCATCGCCGTGAGGCTTCGAAAGTCCGGCAAGCATGAGATAGGCAACGGGCGTGATGTAGAGTGTCACCAGTGTCGAAAGGCCCAGCCCTCCAACAATGACCCAGCCAAGCGCAATCCGCGCCTCGGCTCCTGCCCCGACTGCAAACACCAGCGGCAAACCGCCGAGCGCTGTTGATATCATTGTCATCATGACCGGGCGCAATCGCGTGCTGGATGCGCCTATTATCGCCTCACGCACGCTCATCCCGCGATCGCGCAACTGGTTGGCAAATTCGACAATCAAAATACCGTTCTTGGCCATGATGCCAACCAGCATCACCAAACCGATCTGGCTGTAAATATTGAGTGTGCTGCCCGTCAGCGCCATGGCCACCACCGCGCAGGCAAGGCCGAGCGGCACCGTCGCCATGATGATGGCACTGACAATGCTTTCGAATTGCGCCGCCAGAACCAGAAAAATGATGATCAGCGCAAAACCGAAAGTCGTCCCCATGCCACCGGTATTTTCCTGCAGCACCGCCGCCTCAGCCAGAGGGATGACGCGCGCGCCGGCAGGCAAGAGCGGCTCGGCCATTTTTGTCAACAAGACCAGCGAATTGCCCAGCGTTGCCCCGGCTTTGAGATTTGCCGAAAGCGATACCGCCCGAAGCTGCGATTCACGCGACAATGATGGTGCCACGGCCTTCTCTTCCAGACTTGCAATCGTCGACAATGGCACCGTTCGGCCATCCTTGGTGCGAAGGAAGATGTTCTCCAAATCAGTCGGATCATTCAACGGATTGGACGACGACAAGATCGTCACCGGCACAGCCACACCGTCCACATAGACATCGCCGACTGACCTTCCATCAAGCAGCGCCTGCAAGGCAGTTGAAAGTCCGGTTATATCAATCCCGAGATCAGACGCGCGTTCACGATCAACGGCTATCGAAAGCTGTGCCTGCGTTGCCTCGGTGTTCAGCCGCACGTTTTCAAACTCGCCCGATTGGTTGATCACGTCGATCAGCTTTTGAGCCGCATCCGACAGCTTTTCAAAATCATTGCCAACCAGCGCCACCTGCAAGCCATTGCCGCCACCGCGAATGCCAAGACTGTTTGGTTGCATGGCGTTGCCCTGCACTGTCGGCACCGATGAGACAGCCATATTCATGTCGTTGACGATTTCGTTCTGGCTGCGCTTGCGGTCTGCCCACTTCGCAAGCGTCAGCACCATAAAGCCGGAATTCTTGGAGCCCCCCTGCCCGCTGATGGAAAAGATGTTTTTCACTTCCCCGCTGTCGAGCAATGGCTGCAAACGATCTTCCACAAGGCGCATTTGCGCCTGCGTATAATCAAGGCTTGCGCCTTGCGGCGTTGAAATACGCATCAGGGCAATCGAGCGGTCTTCGCGCGGCGTCAACTCCTGGGTAATCTGCGTGAAAATGCCAAACGCAATCGCGGAAAACACCAGCCCAACCGCCAGCACAATCCACGGCGCATTCAAACAGGACGCCAACGTCCGCCGATAGAGATTTGCAAGCCAATTTCCAACATCCGCCACGATGCCCTTGTCATGGCGCGCCATCTGCCCGCCAAGCATACGCGATGCCAGCATCGGACAAAGCGTCAGCGACACAATCGAAGAAAGGCCAACAGAGAAGGCCAGCACGAACCCAAACTCACGAAACAACCTCCCGGTCTGTCCGGGAAGGAAGGAAAGCGGGATGAACACTGCCGCCAATGTCGCCGTTGTTGCCACCACGGCAAAAAACACCTCACGCGTGCCGATCACGGCAGCCGCGCGTGGCCCCATTCCTTCGGTGCGCCTGCGCACGATGTTCTCCAGAACAACAATCGCGTCATCCACCACCATGCCGGTCGCCAGAACGATGGCGAGCAACGTCAGAATGTTGATCGAAAATCCGGCCAGATATATCGCAGAAAGCGTCCCGATCAGCGCCACCGGCATGGTGATCGCGGGAATGAACGTTGCGCGCCAATCCCGCAGGAACAGAAATATAACCGCAACAACAATCACCACCGCAAGCACAAGCGAATTGACCACTTCGTGAATGGCCCCTTCGATGAACACTGCATCATCGCTGGTGATGGTGATCACAGTGCCTTCAGGCAACGATTTCTGAATGTCCTCGACTGCAGCATGCACGCCTTGCGAAATCTTCAGCGTGTTGGACTGTGCTTGCCGGATAACGCCAAGCCCGACGCCCTGCTTGCCATTGGCCCGCAGCGACGTCGCCCCGTCCTTGGGACCAAGAGTGACACTCGCAACGTCGCCAAGCCGCACCCGGTCCTGAAGCAAAAGATTTTCAAATTCCTGCGTTGTCGAAATGTTCGCCGTCGCGCGCACCACGATAGCCTGTGTCTGGCTTGTCAGCGACCCCGCCGGCACATCAAACGTCATGCCCGAAAGCACATTGGCAAGTGAAGCAATTGTCAGGCCCCGGCTGGCCAGTTTCGCCTGATCAACATCGATGCGGAAAATCTTCTCCTGATTGCCATAGATTTCCACATCGGCAACGCCCTCCACCGAGGCAATGCGATCAGAAATCTCATTTTCAACCCTATAGGTCAGGTCTTCCAGAGACAGAGTGGAAGACGTGACAGCCATGCGCAAGATCGGCTGGCTGTCCGAATCCGCCTTCACAATCCGCGGGTCATCAGCGCTTTCCGGCAGCGTGTTGGATACGCGTGAAACCGCATCGCGCACGTCATTCGAGGCCGAATCGACATTGGTGGACGTTGTAAACTCCAGTGTCACGCGGCTGGAGCCGAACGAAGACTGCGCCGAAACCGATTTCAGCCCGCCAACCCGCGCCACCGCGCCTTCGATAACAGATGTAATCTCGCGGTCCACCGTCTCAGGCGATGCACCGGTAAAGTCTGTCCGAACGGTGATGACTGGCTGGTCCACTTGCGGCAATTCACGCACTTCAATGCCAAAATACGCGGCAAGGCCGGCAACCACGATCAGCGTGTTGAAAACCAGCGCCAATATTGGCCTGCGCACAAAAACTGCGGTGAACCCGGGCTCCTGCACCTCTTTCACTTCAGTCACATCGCTCATGACTGACCCTCCGGCTTTGCACCTGCCACAGTCAGTTGTATGCCGGGACGAACCCGTTGCATGCCCTCGCTGATAACCGGATCGCCCTCTTTCAAAGCGCCCTCCACCAGAACATTTTCAGGGTTTCGCTGAACAATCCGCACCGGAACCCGTTCGGCCTTGTCCTTCAAAAGCCGCCACACATACGATCCCTTGGAATCCCACTGCACCGATAGCGGATCGACCGCGGGATAGGTTTCACCGGAAAATTTCATCGAAACCGTAAACGACATGCCCGCGCGCAATTCATCATCGGCGTTGGGAATCCGGGCCCGCACACGAATGGTCCGGCTTGCCGAATCGATCCGGTTGTCAATCGCCGCCACCATGCCCGTGTAAGGCTTTCCCGGCCGTGCAATGGCGCTGGCACCAACAGGCGCTCCAACAGAAATTGAGTTGGCAAACCGTTCCGGCACCCAGAAATCCACCAGAATTTCCGAGCGGTCATCAAGCGCAACAATTTGCGTCTGGGTCGTGACATTGTCACCCGGATTGACCGCCACGATGCCTGCAATGCCGCTGATCGGCGCCGTGATCACCCGGCGCTGCAAATTCAATTCGGCCGTTTCCAGCGCCAGCTTCGCCTCATCCAGCGCCCGCTGCGCATCATCGCGCTCCACCCGCGTCACGCTCGATTGCAAGCCCTTGTACCGGGCAACTTTTTCTTCCGCGCCGGATAACGCAAGCTTGGCCGAATTGACGGCGATCTTCTCGCTCGCATCATCCAGCCGCGCAACGATCGCGCCCGCGTCAACCTTCGCGCCGGATTCAATTACAACGCTCGCCAGCGTACCGGCAACCGCCGGCATCACCGTCACGGACTTGATCGCCTGCCCGTCGCCAATGGCTTCCAGCCGGTCATTCACGATCCCGATGCCCACGGGCGCCACAGTGACCAGCACGGGCATGGCACCTCGGCGCGCGCCCCCTTGGCCCTGACCGCCGGAATGGCCTTGACCGGCCATGTTCGCACCGCCCTGCGGCGCTGTTGCAGCCATGGCATTCCCCTCAACCGAGGGCGTAAAAGCCGATACGACCGATTGCGGCAATCCAAGGCCAATCAAAGCCTGATCGGCGCCCGGCAAAAACCGCGCGGCCCCTGCCGCACTTCCCACCAAAACACAAACGCCAAGGACCAGTTGCTTCCAGACTTTCATGCAATCTCCGCGACCATTACCTTGCCCAAACCATCAAACTAACGCGCCCGCAAAGGATTGCCGCATTAAATTATTTTAATTTGTTCGCTGGAACGATCAGCCAATCCGCGCGTTCGTCGAGGTTGTGCAGCGCCAATGCCAAAGCCAAAACATCGTATGCTGGCACCATTGCCTGTCCTTGGGTCCCATGCAGAACCCATTCACGGCGATTTTTTTGCCTTTCGGCCCGAATCACACCACATACCCTTCATGTCCGACCCCTTTGATGATGATGATATGCCGTTCTTCGGCAGCCCGAAAGGCCAGCCGCCGCAGGCAGCAGCGGGGCTCGGCATTGCCGCGCGCGCGATGGCCGCCCGTCATGGCCAGCCAACCAACAAGCCCTACCTCGAAGGCCTGAACCCCGAACAACTCCGTGCTGTCGAAACCACCGACGGTCCCGTGTTGGTGCTCGCGGGCGCAGGCACCGGCAAAACCCGCGTGCTCACCACCCGCATCGCCCA
The DNA here is from genome assembly GCA_031377485.1 of Phyllobacteriaceae bacterium. Taxonomy (GTDB): domain Bacteria; phylum Pseudomonadota; class Alphaproteobacteria; order Rhizobiales; family Rhizobiaceae; genus JANMEX01. The sequence continues at coordinate 231 of JANMEX010000066.1, read as the reverse complement.
CATTCTGGCGACTGGCAAAGCCTATCCGTCCCAGATCCTCGCCGTCACCTTCACCAACAAGGCCGCGCGCGAGATGAAGGAGCGCATCGGCCATCTGGTCGGCGCGACGGTCGAAGGCATGCCATGGCTCGGCACCTTCCATTCCATCGGCGTCAAACTCATGCGCCGCCATGCCGAGCTCGTCGGCCTCAAATCCAATTTCACCATCCTCGACACCGATGATGTCGTGCG
>JANMEX010000063.1:0-5658 GCA_031377485.1 Phyllobacteriaceae bacterium | reverse complement strand
CACAATGGTGGCAGATCAGCTTGCCCTTGAACCGGTGTTCCACCAGCCAGCTTGAACAATCCGGACACTGAAAACGGTGACCGCAAACCCGGCACAGTGTCAAAGGCGCATAGCCGCGCCGGTTGAGAAACAGCAGCGACTGCTCACCCTTGGCCAGTGTCTTGCCCATTTCGGTCAAAAGCACCGGGGACAAAAACCCGCCCCGTTGCGGAGCATGGCGACGCATGTCGATGGATTTGAGCGTCGGCAAGCTGGCATCGGCAAATCGCGCCGGCAGAACCACACGCTTGTAGCGACCTTGAATGGCGTTCACCCGGCTTTCAATCGAGGGTGTCGCAGAAGAAAGCACCACCGGAAACCCGCCGATATGCCCGCGCACCACGGCCATGTCGCGCGCATTGTAAAACACCCGGTCTTCCTGCTTGAACGCCGGATCATGCTCTTCATCGACCACGATCAGTCCGAGTTCCTTGAACGGCAGAAACAGCGCCGAGCGCGCGCCGGCGACAACGCGCACACGTCCCTCCGCCACTTGCCGCCACACCTTCTCACGGGTTTTGGGTGCAATATCAGAATGCCATTCGGCAGGTTTTGCACCGAACCGGTCCTGAAACCGCTCCAGAAACGCATGCGTCAGGGCGATTTCCGGCAGCAGGATCAAAACCTGTTTCCCTGCCTTCAGCGCCGCTGCCACGGCCTCGAAGTAAACCTCTGTCTTGCCCGAGCCGGTTATGCCGTCAATCAGGGTAACCGAAAAGCCGCCGTCTGAAACCGTTTGCGCCAATTCATCGGCGGCAATCTTTTGACCATCAGAAAGTGTCTGCCCGCCATAGTCCGGGTCCGGCAGTGGCACAACGGCTTGTGCGGGAAGCTGTGTCGATTCAAACACGCCCTGCTCGTGCAGCCCATCAATGACCGTCGCTGAAACACCGGCCGCATGGGCAAGCCCCGTGCGTGTCCAGGCCATGCCGTCCTGCGCCAATTCCAGCACACGGCTTCGCGCTGCGGTCGCCCGTTCGGGCCTGTGTCCGGTAAACACCAGTGCCGCAACAGGCGGCTCGGGATCAAACGCTGCCGGCGCACGCAGCGCCATACGGGCCACGAGCCCAAGCGGGGAGATCGTATAGTCTGCCACCCAATCGATGAATTTGCGCATCTCATCGTTGAGCGGTGGGCAATCGAAAATCTGCGTGATGCTTTTCAGCTTTTTCGGATCAACATCCCCGGCATCACCGTCCCAGACCACGCCATAAACTTCGCGTGGTCCAAGCGGCACCTGCACGATGGAACCTGGCAGCGCCTGCCGCCCGATTGGCAACGCATAGGAATAGGCCCGCTCTGCCGGCATGGGCACCAGCACGGGCACGATTTTTCTCAAGGGGTGCGAATCTTGGTTCATTAAGGCGTGACCTTGGCGAACCGTTTCGATAAAGAAAAGCCATCTTTCGCGCGAGTGCTTCTTGCGCTGCAAATTAGGGAAGGGAAATCCGATGAAGTTCTTTGTTGACACTGCCGATGTGAAGGAAATCCGCGAACTTGCTGCCACCGGCCTCCTCGACGGGGTGACCACCAACCCGACACTTATCATGAAGGCCGGGCGTCCGATGCTCGAAGTCATCGAGGAAATCTGTTCGGTTGTCGAAGGCCCCGTCTCGGCTGAAGTCGCCTCCATTGAATATGACGCCATGCTGAAGGAAGCTGCCGTCCTGCAAAAAATCGCCAAGAATGTCGTCATCAAGTTGCCCCTGACCTGGGACGGGCTTCGCGCCTGCAAGGTCTTGTCGGACAAGGGCGTCAAGACAAACGTCACGCTTTGCTTTGCCGCCAATCAGGCGCTTCTGGCCGCCAAGGCCGGCGCGACATACATCTCGCCGTTCATCGGCCGCCTCGATGACATCCATCTGAACGGCATGGAACTGATCGCCGAAATCCGCACGATCTATGACAATTACGATTTCAAAACCGAAATCCTCGCCGCCTCGATCCGCACGGTAAACCATGTCAAGGAAGCCGCGCTTCTGGGAGCAGACGTGGCAACGATACCTGCATCCACCATCAAGGCTTTGGTCAATCATCCATTGACCGACAAGGGCCTGGCAAGCTTCCTTGCCGACTGGGCCAAGACCGGCCAGAAGATCGGCTGATTGGTCAAACGGTAAAATCAAAAACGGCGGGTCCAGATGGCCCGCCTTTTTTACGTGGGAAGCTTTTTGCCTACTTCGACAAATCCGCCGCCAGCGCCAGTTTGAGAATTTCCGCAAGCTCCCGCGCCGCGCGGTTTTCCGCATCGCGTTGCGCACGCAGCGAGGCATACTGTTGCAGCGGACGATCAAACGAGGCAATTGCCGTCCGCTTGCCCGACGAAACCACGCTGCCAGATGCATCCTTCAACTGGTAGAGTGATGTCAGAACCACACTGCCCGCACTCGGCTGACCGGTATTTCCAACCACGGTCGGAACCGAGGCAACGGCGAGTGTCTGCGATGTCACGCCAAGGTCCAGCGTGTAAGCCGGGCTTGCCGGCTCACCGGCACCACCCGACAATGCGAAGATCAACTGGTTTCGAACTTCTTGCGAAACGCGATTGTCCACTTCGCTGACCGCAATAGAATTCAGCGCGGAATTGGCGCGCAAACCACCGGCATTTGGCGCCGTATTTGGCGCTGCCGCGCTGTAGAGCGGACGCACCTGGCAACCGCAAAGTGCGATAAGTGCAATGGCAAGTGCAGCCCTGAATCCGTTCATTTTAGACAACGACATTGACGATCCTTTGTGGCACGACGATCACCTTTTTCGGCACTGATCCGGCAAGCGCGGCCTGCACGAAATCCAGCGCCAAGACTGCCTGTTCGACGGCAGATTGGTCTGCGTCGCGGGCAATTGTCAAATCACCCTTCTTCTTGCCATTGATCTGCACCGGCATGGTCACATCATTTTCTACAATCAATGCCGGATCAAACGTCGGCCAGTCCGCATCGGCAACCATGCCCGGATAACCAAGCACCTTCCAGCATTCCTCTGCCAGATGAGGCATCATCGGTGCAATCAGTTGAACGAGAATGGTCGAAGCCTCTTTGGCGGCCGCAGCCGTTGCCGCGTCAGCTTTATCGGCGGAAATGGCCGTGAGAGCCGGGTGCAGCGCGTTGACAAGTTCATAAATACGGGCAACGGCCTTGTTGAACGACAGTTTGTTGATGTCTTCGCCGACAGCCTTCAATGTCTTGTGGGCAACCTTGCGGATCGAACCGGCATCGCCGTCCGCTCCGCTGGGAACACCGGCAGTTTTCAAGCCGTCAGCTGCCTCTCCGATCAAACGCCAGATACGCTGCACAAAACGATGTGCACCTTCCACTCCAAATTCCGTCCAGATCACATCGCGCTCGGGCGGAGAGTCCGAAAGCATGAACCAGCGAGCGGTGTCCGCGCCATAGGAAGCGATGATGTCGTCGGGGTCGATGGTGTTCTTTTTCGACTTCGACATCTTTTCAATCGAGCCGATTTCCACCGGTGATCCGTCCGATAGCATCGTCGCACGGCGCGTTTCACCTTCGCCTTCAATCAGGATTTCCGAAGGTTGAACCCATCCGCCAGCATTCCTGTAAGTCTCGTGGACCACCATACCTTGGGTGAACAGCCCTTTAAACGGCTCTTTCACGCCAAGATGGCCCGTTGCGCTCATCGCCCTGGCAAAAAAGCGGGAATACAGAAGATGCAAAATCGCATGTTCGATGCCGCCAATATATTGATCGACCGGCAGCCAAGCGTCCGCCGCATTGCGATCCGTCGGCTCGTTCATCCAAGGCGCGGTGAAGCGGGCGTAATACCAGGACGAATCGACAAATGTGTCCATGGTGTCCGTCTCGCGCCGCGCCGCCTTGCCGCATTGCGGACAGTTCACGTGCCGCCATGTCGGGTGGCGGTCGAGCGGATTGCCCGGCCGGTCAAACTCGATGTCGTCCGGCAGCTTGACCGGCAGATCCTTCTTCGGCACCGGCACCACGCCGCAAACTTCGCAGTGGATGACCGGGATCGGGCAACCCCAATAGCGCTGACGCGAAATGCCCCAGTCACGCAGTTTGAACTGCGTCTTGCGCTGCGCCTGTGCCGCATTGCCGAGATTGATCTGTTCGAGCCGCGCCGCAATGTCATCAAACGCCGCTTCCGGCGTCATGCCGTCGAGGAAACGCGAATTCACAATCAACCCGTCGCCATCATATGGCTTGTCGCCAACAGTCCAGTCCGCACCTTCATTTACAGGGCGTACAACCGTCGTGATCGGCAGGCCGTATTTGGTGGCGAAGTCAAAGTCGCGCTGGTCATGCGCCGGGCAACCGAAGATCGCGCCGGTGCCATATTCCATCAAGACAAAGTTGGCGACATACACCGGCACCAGCCAGTCCGGTTCAAACGGATGGCGGACACGCACGCCCGTGTCGAAGCCCATCTTCTCGGCTGTTTCCAGTGCGGCGACAGACGTGCCCATTTGCCGGCACTTGTCGGAGAAGGCAGCCAATTCTGAATTGTTTTCCGCAAGGGCCTTGGCCAACGGATGGTCAGCAGCAATCGCAAGGAACGATGCGCCAAATAGCGTGTCCGGACGGGTGGTATAAACCTCTATCTCTGTCGCAGGCGCATCGCCCGCCACTTCCCAGCGCAGTTGCAGCCCTTCAGACTTGCCGATCCAGTTTTTCTGCATCAACCGGACTTTTTCCGGCCAATCAGGCAATTCATCGAGTGAAGCCAAAAGGTCTTCGGAAAAATCGGTGATCTTGAAGAACCACTGCACCAGATCACGCTGTTCGACGAGAGCGCCCGAACGCCAGCCGCGCCCGTCAATGACCTGCTCGTTGGCGAGCACTGTCATGTCTTCAGGGTCCCAATTGACCTTGGACTGCTTGCGGTAAACCAGACCCTTGTCGAGGAAATCAACAAACAGCATCTGCTGGCGGTGATAGTAATCGACATCGCAAGTCGCGAACTCGCGCGACCAGTCAAGCGACAGGCCCATCGACTTCAGCTGCCGCTTCATCACGGCAATGTTCTGGTAGGTCCAGTCCTTGGGATGCACCTTGTTCTGCATCGCCGCATTTTCCGCCGGCATGCCAAACGCGTCCCAGCCCATCGGGTGGAGCACATTGTAGCCGCGCGCGCGCTTGGTGCGGGCAACGACATCGCCCATCGTGTAATTGCGCACATGGCCCATATGGATGCGTCCTGACGGATAGGGGAACATCTCGAGGACATAGTATTTTTCGCGCGGGTCTTCGTTCTTCGTTTCGAAGAGTTTTGCCGAATCCCAGGCTTTCTGCCAGCGGGACTCGGATTCGCGCGGATTGTAGCGTTCGGTGGACATGAACGGGATGCTCTGCAAATAGGTGTCAAATTCGGGCGGACCTTCACCATGATTGCGGCGAAGCGTCAACCGCAATGGCAGGTTTGTGAGGGTATGTGGATATGGATGATGGCGTTATCGAGCGGCTGGATAAGGTTCGCAGCGCGATTACTGAAGCGGAGCAGCAATCCAAACGACCAATCGGATCGGTCACGCTTGTCGCCGTTTCCAAGACCTTTGACACACCGTACATCCGCCCCGTGCTGGAAGCCGGCCAGCGCGTCTTCGGCGAAAACCGCGTCCAGGAAGCGCAAGGCAAATGGCCG
>JANMEX010000031.1:0-22832 GCA_031377485.1 Phyllobacteriaceae bacterium | reverse complement strand
GGCAAAGGCTTGCCACCAAGCCGCGTCAACTCGGACATGAAGTCTCCGATGCCCGGTCGTTTGACGGCAACGAAGGGGAGGGGCCGCACGAAGTCCATGGCGGCAATGCCAACGCGAGCGGTCATCAGTCCGTTAATGACGCCTTCGCCCAGCCGTGCTGAAAGTTTGGCGGCGACGCCGTGGCCGACAAGCTGCTGAATGAGGCTATCGCCGACAGCAATAGAGCCGGTGACTGCAAGATGTGCGATCACGCGGCGTGCCAACCTGAAAAGGCCAAGGGTACCCGGCTTGCCGCCGTAGAGTTCTGCGAGACGGCGGATCAGGCGGGACGATTCATATATCACATAGCCGACATCGACCAGCGCACGCGGGGAAACCGCGGTGACAACAGATACCCGCTTGGCGCTGTTCAGCACCATGGTTCGCGCCATCTGGTCGAGTGGCGCAAGCAAGCCCGTCTCTGCGAGGCGGACAAGGTCTGCACCATCGACGATCTCGCCATGTGTTTCCTTCAAATGCGCCCGGCCGCGCGCGGTTTGCGGCACACTGGCAAACAGTGTGTCGAGTTCCAAAACAAGTATCCGCGCGGCATTCATGTCATTGCTGGCGATAATGGCAGTCGCTTTGTCGCGCAGACGGCTTGCCGCGTTCAGTCGCGACAGTCCTGCCATTTCGCGTGTCACGATGATCAGCAGCGCAAGGATCGCAATGGCGACAAGCCCTATTGCGGTGTAACCAAGCCAATCCGAGCGGTTGAACAGGTCCCGCACCAAAGCGTCGATCCAGAGGCCGATTGCCAGTGAGATCAACAGGCTCGCGGCTGTGCCGAATATCTTGCCGGCAGTCCAGCTTCTGGATTGATCTGAGATCGGTGCGGCAGGCATTTCCACGAGGTCCGTGTCCGCAAAAGCATCCGGTCCTTCAATGATTTCAGCCAAAGGTCTTGCCTGAGGCGAACGGCGATGTTGCGCAGGTTTTGCCTCACGGTTTGTGGTCTTTTCAATTGCGTCCGGCTGCAATTTAAATGCTGCGGGTTTGCGGTATTCGCTCATGCCAACCTGTCTCCAATAAGGAACTGCAATGCGCGGTCCAGTCGGATATGCGGAAGCGACAGGCTAAGGCCTTCAGCCGTCTTTTCCAGCACCGGCGGGCGAAAACGGATGAATCTCAATTCTGCTTCGCCTTTCGCATCAAGTGGCTCAGCCCCTGATTCGAGCCGCTCGAATATTGAGTCCGGTTTTTCGGGTAAGTCACCGGGAAATATGGCGGTTTCGGCTTTGCCATCGAAAATGTCGGTGCCGATGGTCTCGCCTTTCAGTGGCGTTCCAACGATAACGGGCAACTCGTTTTTGCCCTGTTTGACGGTTGCCTCGCGTGTGGAGCGAACGGCAGACATGGCCAGAACTTCGACCTCCGCACCAGAGAACTCGGCGCTGTCAATCGCGCGGTCGGCAAGTTTGCGCACCAACCGTTCCAGCCTGTCGTGCGCCGTGTGATGCAGCTGATCGGCTTTTGTGGCGGCGATAAGGATGCGATCAATCCGGTGGGTAAAAAAGCTCGGCAGCCAGCCGGTTTTGCCGATCCTGAAACAGGTAAGAATTTCGCCCAGCGCCCGTTCGAGGTCCTCCAGCGCATGGGAACCGGCATTCAATGCCTGCATCGCGTCGATGAGTACAATCTGGCGATCCAATCTTGCAACATGGTCCATGAAAAAGGGTTTGACCACATGGGTCTTGTAAGCCTCGTAGCGACGCTCCATCATTGCCCATAGCGAGCCGCGCAGACCCTGCTCAGGCGCATTGCCCGGAAGCGGCGCAAAGGTGAGGGCGGGTGAGCCCTCCATGTCGCCGGGCATCAGAAAGCGTCCGGGTGGGAGTGTTGACATGGCACGTTCATCCGCCCGGCAGGCCCGCAAATAGTTGGTAAATGTCGCGGCCAGGCGCTGCGCCAAAAGTTCGTCTGCTGGTTGAGCAGTATCAACGGTATGCGCCAGTGCGAGCCATTCGTGTGCAATATCATGGCGCATCGGGAGATTGGCCAAGTCCAACGCTTGTGCCGAAAATTCGGCGTAGGATTTGGTCAAAAGCGGCAGGTCCAGCAGCCACTCTCCCGGATAATCGACAATATCAATGCTGAGCTTCCCGGGCTGAAACATCCGGTTCCAGCCTGAGGCGGATTGATATTCGACCGTGAGGCGCAGTTGCGAAATTGCGCGGGTTGATTGCGGCCACAATCGTTCTTCGATCAGTTCACGCACATGGTTTTCGTAGCCAAAGCGCGGAACGGCATCATCTGGCTGCGGCTCGAGCCGTGCTGCGGAAATGCGCCCATTGCGCCATGCTTCAAACATGGGGAGGCGTCCACCGTGCAACAGGTTGTGGACCAGTCCGGTGATGAATACGGTTTTGCCTGCTCGCGATAGGCCGGACACGCCGATGCGGACGGATGGTTCAGCCAATCCTGTGAGACGTTCGCCAAGAGTGCCAAGCGTCAGCCGGATTTCGTCCTGTAGCGATGTGAGTGAGGCCAAAGCCGATCTCCGGATTGTGTTGTCCTCTATCTATGATCGCAAGGCGTTCGTTTTAATGGCTGCAAATGAAAAACTTGTTCACAGCCGTCCGCCGGTGATGAATTCAACAAGACTTGCAGTATGGGGTTTGGCTCCCGATAGCGGGCCCGGCATATCAATGATTGCCAATCCACCGGTTGGAAATCCATGTTTGAGCTTTGCCATTGCATCAGGATCGCCCGATGCACACAGTCTGAAAGCCACCTCTTCTGTCATAGGATTGTGGCCGACCAGCATGATCGAGTCTGCATCTCCGCCGGTAATTATTGCCGCCATATACGGATCGCCGTCACCGTCAAACAGAGCACGTTCGAATTGTGTTTCGATTTCGAACGGCAATAGAGTGGAAACTGCGGTCAGCGTTTCGCGCGTGCGCGCTGACGGGGAGCAAATAATCTTGTCCGGCACCAACCCGTTGGCAAGCATGGTAGCGCCCAGTTTTGCTGCCAATTCGCGCCCGCTAGCATCAAGCGGGCGGTCAAAATCTTTCATGCCGGGCAATGCAGTAACCGCTTTGGCGTGGCGCAACAGATAGACGCGGCTCATGATCGGGAAATTCCTCGCTGGTTCATCAACCGATAATCTGCCGCACGGTTTCGTGCAATGGCGCAAACATGTTTGGCCCTTTCATTCTGTTGACCATTCGGGTCAACGCTAAAAATTGTTCCCCTGCGGCAACTTATGCCGGTTCCTTCAAATCATCGTCATTTTCATGTGTGAGTGAAACGAGGTGCTTGTTTGCAAACTTGACCCGCATTATAAGCGCCGCCTTAGGGAGGACTATGGAGTGATTCAGATGGTTCGGACGAACGAAACATCCTATCAACCGAGCGACGACGAGCCGTTCATGAACGAGCGTCAACGCGCGTACTTCCGTGCCAAGCTGATTTCCTGGAAGGCTGACATTTTGCGCGAGGCGCGCGAAACGCTCGAAGCCCTGCAGGAAGAGAATACCAATCACGCGGATTTGGCAGATCGGGCTTCTTCTGAAACGGATCGCTCGATCGAGCTTCGCGCTAGAGATCGGCAGCGCAAGCTGATCTCGAAGATTGATGCAGCCATGGCACGGATTGATGATGGCACATATGGTTTTTGTGAAGAAACCGGCGAGCCGATCAGCCTGAAGCGTCTTGATGCTCGACCGATCGCTACGCTTTCAATTGAGGCGCAAGAGCGTCATGAGCGTCGCGAGAAGGTTTATCGCGACGAGTAAATGCAGCAAAGTCTCAATATCAAAGTGAAAAAAACGCGCATTTGCGCGTTTTTTATTTTGATCTCGTGTTTGCGAAAGATTTCAGGAAATCCGGTCTTTTTGTGTATCCAGATTGTTCAATAGCGATTCCATTTCCTTTTCCAGAGAGACGTCCGGAGAAATTTCATCGTCGTCGAACGACAGGCTATCGGAAATATCTGCAAGCAAAGTGTCGTCCATGTCTTGCTCAAATGGTTTAGGCGTTTCCGCGGGCTTGGCCACATTCACGGGGATGGTCATGTTCGCGGGGTTGGAAAATACCGGCGGCGCTGTCGGTGCGGCGATCGGCGCTGTCATGACCGGATCCGGGCGCAATGCCATTGCGGCTGAGACGGGTTCGATACGGGGAGCGGGCGCAACAGGACGGGGCGGCGTTGCGGCTGTAACACTTGGGGCCATTGGTGCGGGCCTTGCTTGCTGCTGTACAGGCAGAACAGGCGGCGTGGCCGGACGCGGGGGCAAATAAGGGGCTGTCTGGGGCACTGGGGCCGGGGGCGGGCGATGCTGCAGCGGCGTGATAGGTGCAGAATGCTGAGGGGCAGGTCGCGCATGCTCTGGTAACCTTGCGGGCTCAAGACGCGGCGCTTCAGGTAGCCTTGGTGCTTCTATCGGACGCGTTGGCGCTGTGGGTTCTGCAGAAATCTGAGTGTTTCGCGTCTCGCGCGGCCCATCAATGCGGATGTTTTGTTCGACCACCACATCGGTTGGCCCACCGATGAGTATGAGATGTTCAACGTCATCGCGCCTAACGAGCACGAGACGGCGGCGCGAATCCACCGCCGTTGCATCCATAACAGCGAGGCGCAACTGGCGTCCGCGCCCGCCGCTAACAAATGTCCCGCCCATAAGTCGTCGCGCAATCCAGATCAGAAGCAACACACCAATGATAATTGCTGCAAAAAGCAAAACAAATGAGACCATCGGCGTCAGGTTCACGCCGAGAAAATTGTTGATCCAGTTGGTCATCACACTCCCCAAATTGATGATATCTCCCAGCAAACTCTAAACTCTACAATCCATCACCACAAGTTTTCTGCCACCTCGTGCACAGTCTTGCGTGTTCTGCAGGCCACATTGACCTGAAACCGACCTTGCGCCCCTTTCGTGGTGCGCGTGAATATGATTCAAGCAGAATCAGAGAACCGCGCAAAGGGGAACACGCATGGCTCCGGACACTGGAGAACCTGCAAATCCGTCGCCAATTGTTGATCGTGAATCGCGGCCCGGCGAAGTCTTGCGCCTGCTTGGCCTCGGCATTGTTCTCATGGCGGTCGCCGCACTGTTTTTTCTGTTCGGGGATCGTCTGGGCGAGCCGTTCCGTCTTGGACTGCTTGGCATTTTTGCCATGGTCGGCGTGTTCTATCTGTTTGCCTCTGTAATCGGCATTATCCGGATAGCTCCGCGATCGACGGGCAACGAGATGTCTCGCGCACTTTTGGATGGGGCTACGGACGGAACGATCGTCAGCGATGACCGCGGCCGGATCATATATGCCAACAAAGCCTATTCCGATATTTGCGGAATGAGCACGCCAGACAAGATCCGGTCACTTGAGGGGCTGTTGAATACAGAGCCTGAGGCTTCAGATCCACTCGAGCGGCTTACAGCTTCCTTGAATTCTGGCGTCAGCGCGGTTGAGGAATTCCGTTTAAGCCATAGTCTTTCAGCATCCAAGAACGGCGCGGGCAGCTGGTATCGGGTCAAGGCACGTCCATTGAAGTTGGCTGATACAGGGCAGCAACTGACGATTTGGCAAATTTCGGACATTTCAAATGAACGCGCCGAGCAGGAGCGGTTTTTTCGCGATTTGCAGTTGGCCATCGATCATCTCGATCAGGCGCCCGCTGGCTTCATGTCAACAAATTCTGATGGATCAATTGCTTATCTCAATGCCACACTTGCAGACTGGCTTGGCATTGATCTTGGCACATTCCGTCCAGGCTCTGTTGAAATGACTGACCTGATTGCCGGAAATGGTTCGGCTATCATTGATTCGGTTCGTGCAGAGCCAGGTACAGCGCGCAGCGCAGTTATCGACCTTGATATGGCCAAGAAGAATGGACAGGCGCTGCCTGTGCGCTTCTACCATCGTGTCCAGACAAACAAGGATGGCACGGCCGGTGCTTCGCGAACCATCATCATCAACCGGTCTGCAGGCGAAGACGGTCTTTCTGAACAGCGCGCCGCAGAAGTTCGGTTCACGCGATTCTTCAACTCCGCGCCCATGGCCATCGCCGCCTTAGACAAAGACGGAAAGGTACTTCGCACGAATGGTCCTTTCCACAAGTTGTTTTCAGGCCTTTTCGATCATGATGCTGTGGACCGGCATCTGGCGCTTGAATCTGTTGTTCATGAGCGGGACCGGGCATCTTTCCGGCAGGCACTGTCGTCTGCTGTTGCGCGCCAGGCGGATGTCTCGCCAATCGATAGCGTGATGCCGAACGATGACAGCCGGTATTTGCGTTTCTATTTCAACACCACGGCAGATGAATCAAGCGATGACGGCGGCGAGGCGGCTTTTGTTTATGCCGTTGAAACGACCGAGCAGAAGGCGTTCGAGGCGCAAATTGCGCAAAGCCAAAAGATGCAGGCAGTCGGACAGCTTGCAGGCGGCATCGCCCATGATTTCAACAATGTCCTGACTGCCATCATCATGTCCTCCGACTTGTTGCTGACCAACCATCGTGCGTCCGACCCTTCGTTCCCCGACATCATGAATATCAAGCAAAATGCCAATCGCGCGGCCTCGCTGGTTCGGCAATTGCTCGCCTACTCAAGGCGGCAGACCTTGCGACCGCAAGTGATCAGCTTGATGGATGCCATTGCGGATTTGCGTATGTTGTTGACGCGTCTGGCCGGTCCTGAAGTTTCGCTCAAGATTGAACATGGCCGGGACCTTTGGGCCGTTCGTGCCGATGTCGGACAGTTCGAGCAGGTGATCGTCAACTTGGTGGTCAATGCCCGTGACGCAATGCCCGGGGGCGGGACAGTCAATATCCGGACTAGAAATGTGGATGCGTCGGAAATTTCGGCGTTTGGCTATCGCGAGTTGATCGAGGCTGATTATGTCCTGACGCAAGTGACAGATACTGGAACCGGTATTCCGCTGGCGATACGCGAAAAGATTTTCGAGCCATTCTTTACAACCAAGGATGTTGGCAAGGGTACTGGTCTTGGTCTTTCGATGGTTTACGGCATCGTCAAGCAAACCGGTGGTTTTATCTATGTCGATTCCGAAGAAGGAAAAGGAACTACATTCAACATATTCCTTCCCCGTCACATAGCGGAGGCGGGTGCAGTGGTTGATGTTTCGGCTAATGCGGGCGCTTCGGCATCTGAAGGGATGGCATCTTCCTTTACACCGCATTCGTCCAAATCTGCTCCTGCAACCGATCTGTCTGGCACAGCGACAGTTTTGCTTGTGGAAGACGAGGATTCCGTCCGCATGGGCGGCATCCGTGCGTTGCAATCGCGTGGTTATACAGTACATGAAGCAGCGAGCGGTGTAGAAGCGCTCGAGGTTATGGAGGCGCTTGACGGCAAGGTCGATATTGTCGTCTCTGATGTCGTAATGCCGGAAATGGATGGCCCGACATTGCTGCGTGAATTGCGTGCGAAGTACGGGGATATCAAGTTCATTTTTGTTTCTGGTTACGCCGAAGACGCCTTTGCTAAAAATCTTCCAGCCGACGCAAAATTCGGCTTTTTACCCAAGCCTTTCTCGCTTAAGCAACTTGCTGCGGCGGTCAAGGAAATGCTCGATCAGGATTAAGGCTCGCTTGGTGGCGTCGTTAATCCTGTTGCCACGGTGTCTTTGCGGCCTGCGGGCTGCCAGGACGAGGGAAAGTCGAAAGGCGGGATGCATATGAATGACGAGCTTGAACTTGGAATTATCGCGTTATTTGAACAACATGCGGACAAAGCCTCCGGCCCTGTGACGGGTGAAACGCCCTTGGAAAAGCTCGGGGTTCACTCTCTCGAATTGACGGAAATTGTCATGGATATCGAGGATAAATACGGTGTCGAAATTGATCTTTCGACGGTCGAAACGTGGCAATCATTCAGCAGTGTCGGTGATATAATCAACGCAGTCAGAACGCTAATGGCTACCAAAGCTTGAGCAATTCACGGTCTAAAATTGTTATCACCGGCATGGGTGCTTTGTCGTCGATCGGCACGAGTGCCGCAGCGGTATGGCAATCAATGCGCGACGGCGCTTGTGGTATCGGGCCTTTGTCAACCTTCTCGCTTGAGGGGCTCAAGGGCAACATCGGCGCTGAAATAAAGCAGCTTCCGGACATTGGTCTTGACCACCGCCGGTTGGTGACGATGGATCGGTTTTCGCACATGGCAGTGTTGGCCGCCGATGAAGCCTTCAAACAATCCGGCCTTGTCTTGAGTGAGCAACAGCAACTGCGAAGTGGCGCGATTGTTGGTGTGGGAACATTTGGTGGCATTTCAATTGATGAAGCCTACCGTGCCGTTTGGCCCGAAGGAAAAAAGCATCCGCCGATTTTTACCGTACCGAAGGCCATGCCCGGTGCCGCTGCGGGCCAGGTGAGCATGCACCTTGGCCTCAAAGGGGTGGTTTTTGGTGTCAGCTCTGCCTGCTCATCTTCCAACCATGCGATTGGCGCGGCAGTTGATATTCTCCGATCCGGTCGTGCAGATGTGATGCTTGCTGGCGGTGCGGATGCGCCGATGATCTTCGGCGTCCTGAAAGCTTGGGAGGCACTTCGCGTACTCTCTTCCGAACCTTGCCGCCCGTTTTCGGCGAATCGCGCGGGGCTGAGCATTGGTGAGGGGGCCGGTATGTTTGTTCTGGAAACCGCAGCCCATGCCAAGGCGCGGGGCGCGATCATTTTGGCAGAGCTTGCCGGTTTTGGCATGACCGCGGATGCGACCGATATTGTAGCGCCAGGTGTCGATGGTCCGGCAAGAGCGATGCTTGCATGCCTTGAAGACGCGGGTCTCAATCCGGATGATATTGATTACGTGAATGCACACGGCACGGCGACAAAAGCCAATGACGTGATTGAAACGCGGGCCATCAAGTTGGCATTCGGTGCGCATGCTGCCAAACTGTCCATATCGTCGACCAAGTCGATGCATGCCCATTGCATGGGCGCATCGGGTGCTATTGAGCTTGTGGCCTGTATTGGTGCGATCCATAGCGGCATCGTTCCGCCCACCATCGGGTATGAAATTCCGGATCCGGATTGCGATCTTGATGTCACGCCAAATATTGCGCGGGGGCGTCCGGTTCGTGCGGCGATTTCGAACTCTTTTGCTTTCGGCGGAACGAATGCCGTACTTTGCGTCAAGGAATATTAGAGATACCTAACGCAAACCCTATTCCTGCCGCAATCCTGACTAGTGTTCGCCAACTCTTCGGGATATGTTCCCGCAGGTTTGAATTTTTCAATCGGGGATATCACTCATGAAGCGTCTTGTTACTCTGGTCGTTCTCGGCTCATTTTTGGCAGCGTGCACCACGACCAATCCATATACTGGCGAACAGCAGGTTTCCAAGACAGCGGGAGGTGCCGCACTTGGCGCGCTGGCTGGCGCCGGTGTCGGCATGCTGGCGGGCGGTGACGATCGCCGCAATGCGCTGATCGGCGCGGGCATTGGCGCACTGGCTGGTGGCGCGATCGGCAATTTCATGGATCAGCAGGAAGCCGATCTTCGCGCACAGCTACAGGGAACCGGCGTGTCCGTGACCCGCAATGGCAATCAGATTATTCTGAACATGCCGTCCAACATCACCTTTGCCTCCGATCAGGATGCCGTTCAGGCCAGCTTCTACCCGACGCTGAATTCCGTTGCGCTGGTGCTTAACAAGTACAAGCAGACCATTGTCGATGTTTATGGCCACACAGATTCTCAGGGCGATGATGCTTACAACATGGCTTTGTCGGAGCGCCGCGCTCAGTCTGTTGCCAATTATCTGACTTCGCAGGCCGTTGACGGACGTCGTTTCCAGGTGGCCGGTGCGGGCGAATCGCAGCCTATTGCATCGAATGCATCGTCTGCCGGCCGTGCGCAGAACCGCCGCGTCGAAATCCAGATTTCGCCGCTCAGCTAATCTGATAGACTATATATTCAATCATTCGCCCGCGCATGCGCGGGCGATTTTTGCTGCGAGCCGCGCGTTGTTTTCCACAAGCGCAATGTTTGAAACAAGGCTGCGCCCGGCGGTAATTTCCAGCATCCGCGCCAAAAGCCACGGTGTCACCGCCTTGCCGCGCACGCCCGCTGCTTGCGCTTCACCCAAAGCCTTGTTGATGTATTGCGCCATTTCATCGTGCGGTATTTCGTTTTCCAGCGGGATCGGATTGGCAATCAACATGCCGCCGGCGATGCCGAGGGTTTGACGTGCTTTCTGGAAATTGGCGATTTCTTTTGGCGAATCCAGTCGAAGGGGTGCCTTGAGGCCTGACTGGCGAGACCAGAAAGCCGGGATTTCGTCGGACTGATAGGCAACTACGGGAACGCCTTTGGTCTCCAACACCTCAAATGTCTTGTCGAGATCAAGGATTGCCTTCGCCCCAGCGCAAACAGTAATAACCGGGCTCAGTGAAAACTCCTCCAGATCAGCGGAGATATCGAAGCTTAGTTCTGCTCCTTTGTGCACACCTCCGATGCCGCCGGTAGCAAACACTTTGATCCCCGTCAGCGCCGCCGCCATCATCGTTGCGGCCACGGTCGTCCCTCCGGTTTTGCCGGTTGCCACGGCAAAAGCCAGATCGGCGCGCGACAGTTTCATCGCGCCCTTCACTTGCGCCAATACTATTCGCTCTTCATCGCTCAAACCAATCTTCAGCCTGCCGTTTATGACAGCGATGGTTGCGGGTACAGCGCCTTCCTCACGGATGATCGCCTCGACCTTGCCAGCCATATCTGCGTTTTGCGGGTATGGCATTCCATGGGTGATGATGGTCGATTCGAGTGCGACAACCGGCTTGCCTGCCCGAAGTGCCTTGGCGACTTCCGGCAGGATTTCTGGCGAATGCGGCATGATGTTCCTGTCTCGCTGATGTATGTAATTTGACGCATCGGTTGACCCGTCATTTTGTCATTTGTCGGGCTTGGGAGCCGCGATTTGTTTAATAAGTGCTTCAAACCGTAACTTTGATGAAAAATCCGCGACTGCTTTCGCCGTTTCGACTGTTGCGGAAGCCGCCGCCAAACCTTGTATTATGGCTTCTGCCAATGGTTTGCCATGAAGCAGAGCTGCAATGCTTGCTCCGGCCAATGCATCGCCTGCTCCGGTTACGTCTTCAACATGATCTGGTTTGGGGGGGGTGATAAGATGTGGTATCGCATCGTCGAGTACACAAACGACATCCGCTCCATCTGTCAGGACGGCATTCGCCAGTCCATGAGAATGCAAACCCATTGCAAGCTTAGTCGCGTCAGAATTATCTTCCGGCATGAGCCCCAATATGGCGCGGGCTTCGCGTCTGTTGAGATAAAGTCCGGCCAACTGCTCAAGAACCGGTCGCAATCGTATCGACTTGGCAGGCGAAATCGCCAGCGCATAAACCGGATTGCCTACGGCCAAACGCATCAGCCGGACAATAGCTTCTTCGGGCATGTTGGCATCGATCAACACCGCATCGGCCGCAGCAATCGCATCCCGCGTCTTGCGGCGCGATATTTGTCGGGGCAGGGCAGTTTCATAGATCGACATGTCGGCGAGCGCTGCAACCACATCACCATAACGGTCAAGCAGGGCTGTATAACTTGCCGTCGTGCGGTCGAGGAATATCGAAGACAAGTCTTCAATTCCCGCCCGTTTTGCCTCAGCGGCTACGGTAGCGCCTGCCGCATCGCCGCCGCGCACCGAAATCAGGCTTGCCGATACGCCAAATTGCACCGCCACCCGCAAAGCGTTGAACACACCGCCTCCGGTTTCTTCCGTCATCGTGCCTGGAATTGACGCGCCGCGAATATAGTCGGCTGCCATCATGCCACGCCGGTCAATATGCGCGCCGCCGATGGCAAGCAGTTTGGGGTGCTTCATCGTTTTGCCCTGCCAGCGCCATGGGCGCCATGAGTTGCCAATTTGGCTGCCAGTTCGACAGCGCCGGTCAGCGCATCAGCTTTCGGTTCAACCATTTTTTGCCGATGCCGTTGCGCCAAATAATCCGGATAGAATTTGGCAAGTCCACCAAGCAGGGAAATGCGGTCAATACCGTCCTTGCACAGCGCATCAAAGGCCGCATCCACAGTCTTTGCCGAAGCTGTAAACAGCCGTTCGGCATTCGTGTCGCCACTCTCCAGATGGCGCAAAACCAGCGGCGCGAACTTTCCATAGTCGGCCGGCTTTGCAGTTTGCACAAACAGAACAATGCCATCCGGTCCGCGTTCAAACTGGCTGAGGATATCATCTGTCAGAGCCGTCTTCTCTGCCACGCCGTCATAAGCCAGAATTGCAAGCTCCAACGCGTCGCGCCCCAGCCGTGCGCCACCGCCCAGGTCACTCAACTGAAATCCCCAGCCGCCGATCAGCCGCAGTGTTTCGCCTTTACGCGACAGAAAGGCGGAACCCGTACCGAGAATGGCGATCGCGCCGTCGCCATCCGCCAACGCGCCTTGCAGGGCAATTGTCGCATCGCTTTCGATTTCCTTCAGGGCAAAAGGCAGGCGATCGGCCAAACGTCTGGCGAAGTTGCCGACATTTGCACCCGCCAAACCAAGAACGGCCGCGCAATCGGGCAGTACTTCATCGCCAATAAAAGCCTCAGCCAGCGCCGCGCGGATTGCAGTCATGATGTTTTCAGTGGCACCATCCAGATTGGTTGTAATGTTGGATGACCCGGCAGAACCTTTACCGATAATCTCCCCTTGAGTGTTTGCCACCGCTGCTCTGCAACTCGTGCCGCCACCGTCCACGCCGATCAGGAATCGAATGTTCTTTTTCATGCTGGAATTTGTAACGGTGCTTTTCAACACGGCAAGGCCGATAGAATCAGCCATATGCAGAGATCTGCCCGAATCTGCGATGTCCAATACTAGTCATGCAAGATATTGAATAAGGCAATTTCTACCTTTGCGCGATTTCTGTTTTGTGTGCCGATTGCAAAACAAAAAAAGAACAAAATATAATTATTAAATATAATCAATATGATAGCACCCCTTGCCAAATAAGAACAAAACAGATACAAAATTCTCATCCGGCGGTGCTATCCGCTCTTCTAGAATGGCATAGGGGTGTTGTATCATGGCTCAGAACTCGTTGAGGCTTGTTGAGGACAATTCAGTGGACAAAACCAAGGCTATAGATGCCGCTCTCTCGCAGATTGAGCGTGCATTCGGCAAAGGCTCGATCATGCGGCTCGGCCGCAATGAGCAGATCGTTGAAATCGAGACCATTTCCACGGGTTCTTTGGGCCTCGACATTGCGTTGGGAATCGGTGGCTTGCCGAAAGGCCGCATCATTGAAATTTATGGTCCTGAAAGCTCAGGCAAGACAACCATGGCGCTGCATGTCATCGCCGAAGCGCAGAAGAAGGGTGGCATTTCGGCTTTTATCGATGCCGAACATGCGCTTGATCCGGTCTATGCCCGCAAGCTTGGTGTGGACCTTGAAAATTTGCTGATCTCGCAGCCTGATACGGGCGAGCAGGGATTGGAAATCGCAGACACTTTGGTCCGCTCCGGAGCTGTTGATGTTCTGGTGATTGATTCGGTTGCGGCATTAACACCGCGCGCCGAAATCGAAGGTGACATGGGCGATTCGCTGCCGGGTCTGCAGGCGCGCCTGATGAGCCAGGCGTTGCGCAAGCTGACCGCTTCGATCTCCAAATCAAATTGCATGGTCATTTTCATCAACCAGATTCGCATGAAGATTGGTGTGATGTTCGGTTCGCCCGAAACCACGACCGGCGGCAACGCGTTGAAATTCTACGCATCCGTGCGTCTGGACATTCGCCGTATCGGCGCGGTCAAGGATCGTGAAGAGGTTGTCGGCAACCAGACCCGCATCAAGGTCGTCAAGAACAAGATGGCGCCTCCTTTCAAGCAGGTCGAATTCGATATCATGTATGGCGAAGGCGTGTCGAAGACCGGTGAACTCGTCGATCTTGGCGTCAAGGCAGGCATTGTCGAGAAATCCGGCTCATGGTTCTCGTATAATTCGCAGCGTCTTGGTCAGGGGCGTGACAATGCGAAGATTTTCCTTCGCGACAATCCGGAAGTTGCCAATGAGATTGAGGCCCTGCTTCGGCAGAGTGCCGGTCTTCTTGGAGAAAAGCTCCTTGTCGGCAAGGGTGAAGACAATGATGATGTGGATGATGCTGCAAACATGTAGCGTTCGCAGAATTTGAGTTTGACAGGACGGCCGGTTTTTCCGGTCGTTTTGCTTTTTGTCCCTTCGTTAGACTTGTGCCTTTCGCCATTCTGGACAGAGCGTGAGACGGTCGCTAAAAGCGGTTTCATTCCAGACAAGTGCGGCGGAAGTCTGTGCAGCAGAGCGAAGGTGAATCATGAGCGGTGTCAACGAGATACGGTCGGTATTTCTCGACTATTTCGGCAAGAACGGACACGAGGTTGTTGCCTCGTCGCCACTGGTGCCGCGCAACGATCCGACGCTGATGTTCACCAATGCCGGTATGGTGCAGTTCAAAAATGTTTTCACTGGTCTCGAACACCGTCCATATTCGCGTGCGGCAACGTCGCAGAAATGCGTGCGCGCTGGTGGCAAACACAATGATCTCGACAATGTCGGCTACACTGCGCGGCATCATACTTTCTTTGAAATGCTCGGCAATTTTTCGTTCGGCGACTATTTCAAGGAGCATGCCATTGAACTCGCCTGGAACTTGCTGACCAAAGAGTATGCGCTTGACGCAAAGCGATTGCTGGTCACGGTTTACCATACAGATGATGAAGCCGCTTCTTTGTGGAAGCGCATCGGAGGGTTTTCCGATGATCGCATCATCCGCATTCCGACCTCCGATAATTTCTGGGCGATGGGAGACACCGGCCCATGCGGACCGTGTTCCGAGATTTTCTACGACCACGGCGACAAAATTGCCGGTGGCCCTCCCGGTTCCGCCGATCAGGACGGCGATCGGTTCATCGAAATCTGGAACTTGGTGTTCATGCAGTTCGAGCAGGTGACCAAGGAGGAGCGCGTCGCGCTGCCACGTCCGTCAATTGACACCGGGATGGGACTGGAGCGCATTGCCGCCGTGCTGCAAGGCCAGCATGACAATTATGACATTGACCTTTTCAAGGCCCTGATCCGCGCCTCGGAAGAGGCAACCGGCGTTCCGGCGCAGGGCGCAAACCGTGCTTCCCACCGCGTTATCGCGGATCATCTGCGTGCCTCGTCCTTCCTTGTGGCTGATGGTGTTTTACCTTCGAACGAAGGCCGCGGCTATGTTCTGCGCCGCATCATGCGCCGCGCCATGCGCCACGCGCAGTTGCTCGGCGCGCGCGATCCGCTGATGCACCGTTTGGTGCCGGTCTTGGTCAAGGAAATGGGCCTTGCCTATCCTGAGCTTGTCCGTGCCCAGTCGCTGATCGCCGAGACGCTGAAATTGGAAGAAAACAAGTTTCGCAAGACGCTGGAGCGCGGGCTTATTTTGCTTGGCGATGCAACGGAAACACTGGAAGACGGCGGTGAACTCGATGGCGAAACTGCATTCAAACTCTACGACACATACGGATTTCCCCTTGATCTGACACAGGATGCTCTGCGTCAGCGTGGCATAACCGTAAACACCGCTGCCTTTTCTGCCGCCATGGAACGCCAGAAGGCCGAGGCTCGCGCCAACTGGGCAGGTTCGGGCGAGGCTGTCACGGAAACCGTCTGGTTCGGCGTCAAGGACCGCGTCGGTGCCACCGAATTTCTTGGTTACGAAACCGAGACTGCGGAAGGCGTTATCACAGCTTTGATCAAGTCCGGTGCGGAAATCCAGTCCGCTTCCAAGGGCGACGATGTTGCCGTCGTTGTCAACCAGACGCCATTTTATGGCGAGTCCGGCGGGCAGCAGGGCGATACGGGCGTCATTTCCGGTGAGGGCTTTTCGCTTGCAGTCCGCGATACACAAAAGAAGGGCGACGGAGTTTTCATTCACCTCGCCACTGTCACCGATGGCACGGTAAAACTCGGCGCCGCCGCGCTTCTTAATGTGGACCGCACCCGCCGCACGCGGCTGCGCGCAAACCATTCGGCAACGCATCTCCTGCATGAGGCGCTGCGCCATGTGCTGGGCACTCATGTTGCCCAAAAAGGCTCGCTTGTGGCGCAAGACCGACTCCGGTTCGATTTCTCGCATCCGAAACCGATTTCAGACGAAGAGTTGGCTCAGGTTGAGACGATGGCCAATGAAATCATTTTGCAAAATGCACCCGTCACCACCCGCCTGATGGCCGTCGATGATGCCATCGCCGAAGGCGCGATGGCCTTGTTCGGCGAGAAGTACGGCGATGAGGTGCGAGTCGTATCGATGGGCACCGCCATCCATGGTGACAAGGCTGGCAAGTCCTACTCGACGGAGCTTTGCGGCGGCACGCATGTCCGCCAGACCGGAGATATCGGCCTCGTGCGCATTCTGGCCGAAGGTGCGGTCGCCTCAGGCGTGCGCCGCATGGAAGCCGTGACTGCAAGTGATGCCCGCGCCTATCTTGACGAGCAGGATCGCCGCATGAAAGCAGTCGCCGCAACGCTTAAGACCACGCCGTCGGAAGTCTTGGCTCGCGTCGAAAGTCTGGTTGATGAACGCCGCAAACTTGAGCGTGAACTCACCGAAGCGCGCAAGCAACTTGCGCTGGGCGGCAGCGGCTCCGGCGGCTCGGCGAGTGAAACCGTCAACGGCATTTCCTTCTCAGGAAAGGCCGTCACCGGCGTGCAGCCGAAAGACCTGAAGCCTTTAGCCGACGACGCCAAGAAGCAGATCGGTTCCGGCGTTGTCGTGTTCATTGGCGTAGCCGAGGACGGCAAAGCCTCCGCTGTTGTCGGCGTCACCGATGATCTTGTCGCCAAATACTCCGCTGTCGATCTCGTGCGGCTCGCGTCCGCTGCGCTCGGCGGGGCTGGCGGGGGTGGTCGTGCGGATATGGCGCAGGCCGGCGGGCCGGATGGTTCCAAGGCTCAAGAAGCAATTGAAGCGGTCAAGGCCGCGCTTTAGAGGCGTGCACTGGTTCTTCGACAGGCTGAGCGCCTCAAACTCTTTGTTTATTGCATTTTCCGTAAATGTTTGATGTTCCATCAAACTTGGAAATGCTCTGGCCAGAGCGAAACGGCTGGCTCAATCAGGCAAGATCTATCTTTTTCTGGTAAATCAGGAACCCCGCATTGTCGGCTATGCTGTCATAAAGTCTGCGCGCCGTGGTGTTGGTGAATTCCGTCTGCCAATAGACTTTCGCTGCGCCGATCTTGTTGCCATGCTCATAAACAGCGTTGATCAATGCGCGCCCGGTGCCGCTGCCACGCGCGGCGGCGTCCACATAAAGGTCTTCGAGATAAACATAAGGACCTGCCGACCATGTCGACAAATGCTCCTGCGCATGGGTAAATCCCATCGCTGCGCCGTCCCTCAGCGCCATCCAGCCATGCAGCGGAACCATCGGGTCATTCAGTCTTGACCAGGTGAGTGCTGTCATTTGCGCCGGAACTGACGCGTTGTAGAAAGTCAGGTAGCCTTCCCAGAGGGAAAGCCAAGCGGCGTGATCGCTTGGCTGTAAAGGCCGAACGATCACGCCATTGGTCATTTATGCCGCCATCGCTATCTTGAGGTTTTCATCGATCTTGTCGAGGAAGCCGGTCGTCGAGAGCCATGGCTGATCAGGTCCAATCAAAAGCGCCAGATCCTTGGTCATGAAGCCGGATTCAACTGTGGCAACGCAGACTTTTTCGAGTGTCAGCGAGAAGCGCATCAGGTCTTTGTTGTCGTCGAGTTTGGCACGGTGGGCAAGACCGCGCGTCCAGGCGAAGATCGAAGCGATGGAGTTGGTCGAGGTTTCCTCGCCCTTCTGGTGCTGGCGGTAATGGCGGGTCACAGTGCCGTGGGCCGCTTCCGCTTCCACGATTTTGCCATCCGGCGTCATCAAAACCGAGGTCATCAGGCCGAGTGAGCCAAACCCCTGCGCAACGATGTCCGATTGCACATCGCCGTCATAGTTCTTGGTCGCCCAGACATAGCCGCCGGACCATTTGATGGCAGATGCCACCATGTCGTCGATCAGCCGGTGTTCATAGAAAATCTTCTTTTCCTTGAATGCGGCCTCAAATTCAGCCTTGTAGATTTCTTCAAAAATGTCCTTGAAGCGGCCGTCATAGGCTTTGAGGATCGTGTTCTTGGTCGATAGATATACCGGATAGCTGCGCAGCAGGCCGTAGTTCAGCGAGGCGCGGGCGAAATCGCGGATCGATTCGTCGAGATTATACATCGCCATCGCAACACCCGAACCCGGTGCATCATAGACTTCATGTTCAATCACAGCGCCGTCTTCACCGACGAACTTGATTGACAACTTACCTTTGCCCGGGAACCGGAAGTCGGTGGCGCGATACTGATCGCCAAATGCATGCCGCCCAACGACAATCGGCTTAGTCCAGCCCGGCACCAGACGCGGCACGTTCTGGCAGATGATCGGCTCACGGAAAATCACGCCACCCAGAATGTTGCGGATCGTGCCATTCGGCGATTTCCACATCTTTTTCAGCTTGAATTCTTCAACGCGCTGCTCATCGGGTGTGATCGTTGCGCATTTGATGCCGACACCGTGCATCTTGATCGCATTTGCCGCGTCGATCGTCACCTGATCGCTGGTGGCGTCACGGTTTTCAACCGACAGGTCATAATATTCAATGTCGAGATCAAGGTAGGGATGGATCAGCTTTGCCTTGATGAAATCCCAGATAATGCGGGTCATTTCGTCGCCGTCGAGGTCAACGACGGGGTTAGCTACCTTGATCTTGGCCATGGATTTTCCTTCAGGATATGGAGCCGGACACAAGGCCGAATGGCCTTTGCGCGACCCTATATCACCGGTTCACGACGAGGCAAAGTGCTGCTTTTGGTGCGTACCCATGCGCAATCACGGCATCAACACAGTCCGGATTGCCAAGGCGACCACACCGAGCGCGATGACACTGACAAGCCAGATGCCGCCAAACCACAACAGGCGAGATGCGCTGGAACCCTTCATCTCAGTGATACCCGCCTTCCGGAGAAATCTTGCCGCGGAACACCCAGTATGACCATGCTGTGTAGGCGAGGATCATCGGTACGAGAACAACAGTACCGGCGAGCAGGAATTTCAGCGAATTCTCCGGTCCTGCCGCCTGCCAGATCGTCACTGAAAACGGGACAATGTAGGGATAGAAGGAAATGCCCAACCCGATGTAGCAAAGTACGAACAGGCTGAGTGAGGCGAGAAACGGCTGCAAGTGGCGGCGCTTTTCGATGCCGGTATAGAGAAGCCAGGCACAGCCGAGTACCAGCAGCGGCACCGGCGCGGTGTACAAGAGCTGCGGAAATGTGAACCAGCGGTCCATGAAATCCGGGTTAAGAAATGGCGTCCAGAGGCTGACGATGCCGATCAATCCCAGTGTGGCAACGCCGGTAATCCTGGCGGCCTGGTAGGCTTTGTCTTGCAGACTTCCTTCTGTCTTGTAGATCAGCCAACCCGCGCCCAGCAAAGCATACCCTGAAACCAGTGCGACGCCCGTGATGAGGCTGAATGGCGTCAGCCAGTTCCACCAACCGCCACCATAAGCACGTCCGATCACCGGTATTCCTTGCACCAAGGCGCCTAGTGCAATTCCTTGTGCGAATGTTGCCAAGAGCGATCCGCCAGCAAAGGCCCAGTCCCACAGGAATTTGCCGCGTCTGGTTTTCCAGCGAAACTCAAACGCCACGCCGCGAAACACCAGCGCCAGCAACATCAGGATAATCGGCGCGTAGAGCGCGGGCATGATAATCGAGTAGGCGAGGGGGAACACGGCAAACAGCCCGCCACCGCCCAGCACCAGCCAGGTTTCATTGCCATCCCAAACGGGGGCAACGGAATTCATCATCATGTCGCGATCCTTCTCTTCCTTGAAGAACGGGAAGAGAATGCCGATGCCAAGATCAAAGCCATCGAGAATGACATAAGCCAGCACCGCAAACGCGATCAGCCCGGCCCAGATGAATGGATAATCAATCACCATCATTGCCTCTACTCCACAGCCAGTTCAATGGCAGGCGTGATGCCCGCCGCGCGGATCGGCTCATCGGTAGGCAAGCCTTCCTCATGTTTGCCGGGCGTCTTGGCCATCTCGCGGAAAATGTAAAAGATGCCGGACCCGAACAGGATGAAGTAAACCACCACAAAGGCAATCAAGGATGCACCGACCGCTGTTGCATCAATCGCAGAAGAGGATTCTGTTGTGCGGAGCAATCCGTAAACCGTAAAAGGCTGACGGCCGACTTCAGTTACAGTCCAGCCGGCTAGCAGCGCGATGAAACCGGATGGTCCCATGAGGACAGCGGCGCGGTGCATCCACGGGGATTGGAACAGCACACGCCTGTAGCGCAGCCACAGACTCCACGCGCCAAGGCCAGCCATCGCCATGCCGATGCCAACCATGATCCGGAACGCCCAGAATACGGGCCCAACCGGCGGGCGATCTTCCTTGGCCCACTCGTTGAGGCCTTTGATTTCGCCATCAAGACTGTGCGTCAGGATCAGACTTCCAAGTTTTGGTATCTCGATCTTGTAGTCGATCCGCTCTTCTTTTGAGTTCGGAATGCCGAACAGAATCAGCGGCGCGCCTTTCTGTGTCTCAAAATGCCCTTCCATCGCCGCGATCTTGCGGGGCTGATGTTCAAGCGTGTTTAGGCCATGTGCATCACCGGCAGCAATCTGGATCGGTGCGATGATCGCTGCCATCCACATGGCCATCGAAAACATGATGCGCGCCGCCGGATTTGTCTGCTTTTTCAGAAGATGCCAGGCGCCGACCGCACCGACGACAAACGCAGTCGTCAAATAGGCCGCCAAAACCATGTGTACCAGCCGGTACGGGAAGGACGGGTTGAAGATAACCTCCAACCAACTCGTGACGACAAACTGTCCCGCGTCATTGATCGCATAGCCGGCCGGCGTCTGCATCCAGCTGTTCACCGCCAAAATCCAGAAGGCGGAAATGAATGTCCCAAGCGCCACCATCCCGGTTGCGAACAGGTGCAAGGTCGGCCCGACTCGCTCGCGCCCGAACAGCATCACGCCAAGAAATCCTGCCTCTAAAAAGAATGCAGTCAGCACCTCATAGCCCATCAGCGGACCAAGCACCGGCCCGGTCTTGTCTGCAAACACGCTCCAGTTGGTGCCGAACTGGTAACTCATCACAATGCCGGAAACGACGCCCATGCCGAAGGTGATGGCAAAAATGCGCTTCCAATAATCGAACACATCGAGATAAGTCTGGTTGCCGGTCAGCCGATGCATCCCGTTCAAAACGGCTAGAAAACTTGCCAATCCGATGGTGAATGCGGGGAAAATAATATGAAAACCGATTGTAAAGGCAAACTGCATACGGGCCAGAAAAACCGGATCAAAAGCGTCCATGGTGATGTCCAAACTTTCAATATTCTACTGAGACAGATGTAATGCTTCACAGCTCTTGAGCCACTGCCATATCGCCGCACATTTCGCGGTGGTTCACTTCGCAGGTAATGTCGCATTGAATTTGAGCGCCGCATCCATCCAGAGCGCGAACGCCGCATCGTCGGCGCTCTCATCGACATACCGGTACCCGGCCATCTGCCTGCCGCCCATCTCCATGGTGGTGGAGGGTGGCGCAGCCTTCACATCGAAATCCTTGCCGACCCTCACCAGAAGGCCGCGTTTCGATGTTCCTGCCAGCATGTTTCCGTTCAGCATGAAGCACGTTCCGCCGAACATTTTTACCGGTTTGGCACCCAGCGGGTCCAGCCGTTCATGAAGCCTTTCAAGCATCTGCGCCATCTTATTGCCTCTTCGCACACTCAATCAAACAGGCTAAACCCGTCGCAACTTTCGGGCAACAGGACAGAGCATTTCATGGGACGAACCAGCCAAAACCGCAAACTGATAACCGGCGGGCCAGTCGTCATTTTGTGTGAGCCGCAACTTGGCGAGAACATCGGCATGGTCGCCCGCGCCATGGCGAATTTCGGCCTTTCAAACCTTCGCCTCGTCAATCCGCGCGAAGGCTGGCCGAACGAAAAGGCCGAGCGCGCCGCCGCCAAGGCCGATCATGTCATTACCGGCGTCAGAGTATTCGACGATTTGCCGTCCGCAATTGCCGATCTCAACTTCGTGCTTGCCACCACCGCCCGTGACCGCGACGGCTACAAGCCGGTGCTGGGACCGGTGGAAGCCGCGCGTGAATTGCGTACCCGCGACACGGCTGCGCAGGCGACCGGCATTCTATTCGGCCGTGAGCGCTGGGGGCTTAACAATGAGGAAATCAGCCTGTCCGACGCCATCGTTACCTTTCCGGTCAATCCGGCTTTCGCCTCGCTCAATATTGCGCAGGCAGTGCTGTTGATGTCCTACGAATGGATGAAAACCAGCCTTGCCGACGAGACTTCCACAGCCTTTTCCGGCCCGCAATTTGTTCCCGCCGCCAAAGAGCACACCGTTGGTCTGTTCGAGCAACTCGAAGAAGCGCTTGATGCGCGCGGCTATTTCCGCCCGGCGCAAAAGAAGGAAGTCATGAGTTTCAATCTGCGCTCTTTGCTGATGCGCGCTGAACTCACCGAAACCGAAATCCGCATGTTGCGCGGCATCGTCACCTCGTTCGACCACTATTCACGACAATGGCCCAAGGGCTCCAAAGCGCCCGAGGGCAGGGCGCGCAAACCCGCAGCCGCGCCGTCAGAGGGCACTGAAGACAATGCATAACAAGCCTGTCCTCTTCTTTGACTCTGGCATCGGAGGCCTGTCCGTCCTGCGCGAAGCCCGCATCCTGATGCCGGACCGGCGCTTCATCTACGTTGCTGATGATGCCGGCTTTCCCTA
>JANMEX010000532.1:0-10804 GCA_031377485.1 Phyllobacteriaceae bacterium | reverse complement strand
TCATCATTTCGCCAGATGCGGTGCGTGAATGGAGTGCATACCAGGATGCGCCGCCGCATTCAGCGTAGGCATTGCCGGAAAGCATGAGAACAGTCGCCATCATTGCGGCGGAAATCGTAAGCTGTTTTTTCAAAACTCAAGTCCTGTTGATCTTCAGCCCTGCGTAAAGCTGCACAAATGCGGCGACAAAGCGGCGCTGAGATCACAAGATGTTTCTGAATCTTAAAATGTAGGCGGAGTGTTGATCCACAATAGAACAGTCTCACCGTCAAAACTATTCTTCCATGAATGCTGAACTGAGCTTTTGAAATAGAGTGAGTCACCTGCGTTCAACTGGTAAAAATCCTCTGTACCAAGGACGATTTCCAGTTGACCTGACAACACATGCATGAACTCTTCGCCTTCATGTTTGTAGCTGCCTTCCGACGATGCGCCGGGCGCCAGCACAAAGCGGTGACAGTCCATCTGGTTGCGACCTTCTGCCAGCAACTGTACAGTCACGCCTGGTGTTGTCTGTGGCCAAGCCGTCCATTCGCCAGCGCGCACCAACTGACGTGCCGTGCCCTCGCTGGAGCCCGAAAGCGCTGAAACCGTGGTGCCAAACGCTTGAGCCAAATCATGCAACACTTTGACCGATAGACCTTGTGACGTGCGCTCGAAGGTAGACAGCGCCGACACAGCGACCCCGACTTCCCTTGCCACATCGGCCAAAGTCTTGCCCGCTGTCTGCCTCATGTGGCGCACGCGCTTGCCGACCTGATCGGTATCAGGGCGACTGGTAACTGTTGGCCCATCATCGCCCGTTTCGAGCGCTGCGCGGATTGCTGCCGGGTTCAGACCTTGTTCGGCTCTTTGCCACTGGATGCGTTTGAGTTGATCCAGATGCCTGTCAGAATAGGTTCGCTGGCCGCTTGTCGTCCGGTCAGGTTCGATCAGACCTTGCAACTCCCAAAGGCGCAAAGTTGATGGCGACACACCCGTCAGCCGCGCCGCCTCTGCCACCTTGTAATGCACCGGTCTCTTCAAACGCTTCGATCCTTTTAGATATTGATTTCCAGCACCTTTCGATCATGCTGAAACACTATTGGCAACTTACAGAAAAAATGCAAGAACGAACAAACCCCACAAATTCCTGTGTCACCTGAAAAGGACATCTTTCATGAATGCCCCCTTCAAGAATGCCGAAATCCAGACCCGCAAAACCGATGCGATTTCGCGTGGCGTAGGCGTCATGACGCAAATCTACGCCGACAAGGCAGAAAACTCGGAAATCTGGGACGTGGAAGGCAACCGTTACATAGATTTTGCCGCCGGCATCGCCGTCGTCAACACCGGCCATCGCCACCCTAAGGTGATTGCGGCAGTGAAAGACCAGCTCGATCATTTCACCCACACCTGCCATCAGGTCATACCTTATGAAAATTACGTTCGCCTCGCTGAACGCTTGAACAAGGCCGTTCCAGGCAACTTTCCCAAGAAGACGATTTTCGTCACCACCGGCGCTGAGGCTGTCGAAAACGCGGTGAAGATTGCCCGCGCTGCGACCGGCCGTCAGGCGGTCATTGCCTTCACCGGCGCGTTCCACGGCCGCACATTCATGGGCATGGCGCTGACCGGCAAGGTGGTCCCGTATAAAGTCGGCTTCGGCGCGATGATGAACGACGTGTTCCATGTGCCATTTCCGGTCGCGCTGCATGGCACGAGCATGGAAGATACGCTTGGTGTTTTGGACAAGCTGTTTAAAGCCGACGTCGATCCGGGCCGCGTCGCAGCCATCATCGTCGAGCCGGTTCAGGGCGAAGGCGGCTTTTATGAAGTGCCAAAGCCTTTCATGAAAGCACTGCGCGAGATTTGCGACAAGCACGGCATCATCTTCTTCGCCGATGAGGTGCAGACCGGCTTTGCCCGCACCGGCAAGCTGTTTGCCATGGAGCATTATGACGTGGTTGCCGACATCACCACGATGGCCAAAGGTTTGGCAGGCGGCTTTCCGTTGGCTGCCGTCACCGGCAAAGCGGAAATCATGGATGCGCCAGGCCCGGGCGGACTTGGCGGCACCTATGGTGGCAATCCGATTGGCATCGCCGCGGGAAATGCCGTGCTTGACGTGATCGAAGAAGAGCAGCTCTGCGACCGTGCCATGCAGCTTGGCAACCGGCTGCATCAGCGGCTCGAATCGCTGCGCCATGAAATTCCGCACATCGCCGATATCCGCGGCTATGGCTTCATGAAGGCGATTGAATTCAATGTGCCCGGCACCGAC
Organism: Phyllobacteriaceae bacterium; assembly: GCA_031377485.1. Lineage (GTDB taxonomy): Bacteria > Pseudomonadota > Alphaproteobacteria > Rhizobiales > Rhizobiaceae > JANMEX01. The sequence continues at coordinate 8,541 of JANMEX010000532.1, read as the reverse complement.
AAGCCGAACGCCGACTTCACCAATGCGATCCGTGCGAAGGCTCTGGAAAAGGGCCTTATTTTGTTGACCTGCGGCGTTTACGGCAATGTCATCCGCTTCCTCGCACCCATCACCATTCAGGACAACGTCTTCAATGAAGCGTTGGACATCATCGAATCCTCCATCCGCGAATGCGCAAAGGCATAAAAATCCAATGATTGCACAGTCCCTTCTCGCCCGCCTGAAAGACCCGAGCCTCGTTACAGACAAAGCTTTTCTATCTGGCGTCTGGACCGAAAAAGCTGATGCCGGCAAGACATTTGAAGTCACCAATCCTTCCACCGGCGACGTTGTTGCCGTGTTGCCGGATATGGGCCGCGATGAAACCGCCCGCGCCATCGACGCCGCCTACGCCGCGCAAAAAGTCTGGGCGAAAAAGACCGGCAAGGAACGCGCGATCGTCATGCGCAAATTGTTCGACCTGATGGTCGCCAATGCTGATGATCTGGCCACGATCCTCACCACCGAAATGGGCAAGCCATGGGCAGAGGCACGTGGCGAAATCCTTTACGGCGCATCCTATGTCGAATGGTTTGGCGAAGAGGCCAAACGCGTCTACGGCGATGTTATGGGTGGCCATCAGGCTGACAAGCGCATCATGGTCATCCGTCAGCCCATCGGCGTAGTCGGCGCGATCACGCCATGGAATTTCCCCAATGCCATGATTGCCCGCAAAATGGCCCCGGCGCTCGCCGTCGGTTGCACGATGGTGGCAAAACCTGCTGCGCAGACACCGCTGTCCATGCTGTCACTGGCCGTGCTGGCCGAACGCGCAGGCGTTCCGGCCGGATGCTTTTCAGTCATTACGTCCAAGTCGTCGTCGGCAATCGGCAAGGAATTCTGCGAGAATGAAAAGGTACGTAAACTGACCTTTACCGGCTCGACAGAAGTCGGCCGTATCCTGATGCGTCAGGGGGCGGACCAGATTATGAAACTCGGTCTCGAGCTTGGCGGCAATGCTCCCTTCATCGTCTTTGATGATGCGGACCTTGATGCTGCGGTCGAAGGCGCGATGATTTCCAAATATCGCAATAATGGCCAAACTTGCGTCTGCGCCAACCGCCTCTACGTGCAGGCAAGCGTCTATGACGCTTTCGCCAAAAAGCTCGGCGCAGCGGTTGCCAAGATGAATGTCGGCGACGGCTTCGGCGAAGGTGTGACCACCGGTCCGCTGATCGACGAAAACGCTGTCGTGAAGGTGAAGGAACATATCGCCGACGCCGTTTCCAAAGGAGCGAGGATTGAAACCGGCGGAGCGCCGCACGCAAAGGGCGGTCTGTTCTTCCAGCCGACAATCCTGACCGGCGTGACATCGGAGATGATGGTGGCGCGCGAGGAAACCTTCGGCCCCGTTGCGCCGCTGTTCAAGTTTGAAACCGAAGAGGAAGTGATCGGCTACGCCAACGACACCGAGTTTGGTCTGGCTTCCTACTTCTATGCCAAAGATGCGGCCCGCATTTTCCGCGTCGCAGAGGCTTTGGAATATGGCATGGTCGGCATCAACACCGGCCTTATCTCCAATGAGATGGCGCCATTCGGCGGCATCAAACAATCCGGCCAAGGCCGCGAAGGTTCGAAATACGGGATCGATGATTATACCGAGTTGAAATACATGTGCCTTGGCGGCGTCGCCTGAGTTTCAAGACTTACCACAATAAAAAAGCCCGGCGTTTCCGCCGGGCTTTTTGTTTTTATGCTGATTTGGCTTATGCCGTCTTCTTGTTGTCGTCTTCGTCAATTTCTTCAAAATCGGCGTCGACCACATCATCCTTGGCCATGTCGGCCTGTGCGTCCGCAGCAGCAGATTCATTCTGCGAAGATTCATACATCGCCTGACCAAGCTTCATCGAAGCCTCCATCAGAACCTGCGTCTTCGCCTTGATGTCTTCTGCGTCTTCACCGGCAGCGGCTTCCTTCAGCGCGGCAATCGCGTCGGCAATCGCCGTGCGCTCAGTTTCCGAAACCTTGTCGCCGAACTCTTTCAGTGACTTTTCAGACGAGTGAACCAAAGCCTCGGCCTGATTGCGGGCTTCGACTGTCTCGCGACGGGCCTTGTCCGTTTCAGCGTTGGCTTCCGCGTCCTTCACCATCTTTTCAATGTCAGCGTCAGACAGGCCACCGGAAGCCTGAATGCGGATCTGCTGTTCCTTGCCTGTGCCCTTGTCCTTGGCCGACACCTGCACAATGCCGTTGGCATCAATGTCGAAGGTCACTTCAATCTGCGGCACGCCGCGCGGCGAAGGCGGCAAGCCGACGAGGTCGAACTGACCGAGCAACTTATTGTCCGACGCCATTTCGCGTTCGCCCTGCGAAACACGGATCGTCACGGCCGACTGGTTGTCGTCAGCGGTCGAGAACACCTGGCTCTTCTTGGTTGGGATTGTCGTGTTGCGATCGATGAGACGGGTAAACACGCCGCCGAGCGTTTCGATGCCGAGCGACAGCGGGGTCACGTCCAGAAGCAGAACATCCTTGACGTCGCCCTGCAACACGCCACCCTGAATGGCAGCGCCCATGGCCACCACTTCGTCCGGGTTCACACCCTTGTGTGGCTCCTTGCCGAAGAACTGCTTCACGATTTCCTGGATCTTGGGCATGCGGGTCATGCCGCCGACCAGAACCACTTCATCAATGTCGCCAGCCTTGATAGCGGCATCCTTGAGGGCTGCCTTGCATGGCTCGATCGTGCGCTGCACCAGATCATCAACGAGGCTCTCGAACTTGGCGCGCGACAGCTTCATCGTCAAATGCTTGGGGCCAGAGGCGTCGGCCGTGATGAACGGCAGATTGATTTCGGTCTGTGATGCCGAGGACAATTCGATCTTCGCCTTTTCAGCCGCTTCACGCAGACGCTGCAGAGCCAGCTTGTCCTTGGTCAGGTCAATGCCCTGTTCCTTCTTGAACTCGGCTGCCAGATATTCAACCAGACGAATGTCAAAATCTTCGCCGCCAAGGAACGTGTCGCCATTGGTGGATTTGACTTCAAAAACACCATCGCCGATTTCGTGCACCGAAATATCAAATGTGCCACCGCCAAGGTCATAGACGGCAATCGTGCCGGCTGACTTTTTGTCCAAGCCGTAAGCAAGTGCGGCTGCGGTCGGCTCGTTGATAATGCGCAGAACTTCAAGGCCGGCAATGCGGCCTGCATCCTTGGTCGCCTGACGCTGTGCGTCATTGAAATAGGCAGGGACAGTGATGACAGCCTGCGTTACCGTTTCGCCAAGATAGGCTTCCGCCGTTTCCTTCATCTTCTGCAATATGATTGCAGAAACCTGGCTCGGCGAATGCTTCTTCTTGTTTACAGAAACCCAAGCGTCGCCATTGTCACCGTTGACGATGGCATAAGGCACCATCTTCTTGTCCTTCTCGACAAGCGGGTCATTGTAGCGGCGGCCCATCAGGCGTTTCACCGCAAAGAGCGTGCCTTCGGGATTGGTCACAGCCTGACGCTTGGCCGGCTGGCCGACAAGGCGTTCGCCATCGTCGGAAAAAGATACCATTGACGGTGTGGTGCGTGCGCCTTCGGCGTTTTCAATCACCTTTGCCGACTTGCCATCCATGACAGCGACGCAGGAATTGGTGGTTCCAAGGTCAATACCAATGACTTTAGCCATGTTTAGTCTCTCCTTTTAGCAGGCTGCCAGGACCCTTCCGGCATTCCGGCGGCAGCCCCTGTTGGTTCAAGTTGGACGCGCGCTCAAACAGGCGGTTTTACAAAGGCCGTCGTGCCTGAATCGCATCGATGCGGCTCATATAAGGGGGTCACCGCAACCCTGCAAGGCGCGACGTTTGAATCTCGTTTGCGAATTTCGGCAGATGGCCAAGAATTTCGTCAATTGCACCGGCAATATTTCGTCAATTCCACTGTCAATCAAGTAAAATGGTTCTCAAACCGTTTCCCATTCACCGGTTTTTCCTGCCTTGAATACCGCATCAATCAGTTTCTGGTTTGCGATCGACTGTTCCAGCGTGAAGAGTTTTTGAGCGCCACCGGTCGCCGCACGGACAAAGGCCTCCGCCTCAAGCCGATATTGGTCAATACCCGGGAAACGGAACACCTGTGCACCATCATGAGCCCGGTTGTGCAACGTGATGTGGTCATGGTCATAGAGTGAAGCGTTGAAAGGCGCATGCACTTCGATGAAGCCGGCATCCCCATGAAACACCATGAGCTGACGGTTGGCCATCTGTGTCGAGAGATAAAAGCTCAATTCAAAATCGCCGAAGTCCGCGCGGATACTTGAAAATGTATCCGTCTTGAACACAGGATCAAAGTCCACCTTGGCCGCGACTTTCACTGGCTCCTTGCCCGTGGCAAAGCGCGTTGTCACCGTCGGATAAACGCCGATATCCGGCAATGCTCCGCCGCCAAGCTCCAATATGTTGCGCATGTTGGTCGGGTCGGTGTTGAAGTAGGTGAAGGCGCCCTGCACATGGCGCAGATTGCCGATGGCTCCGTGTGTGATCAGGTCACGCACCTTGGCCCATTGGGGATGATAAGTCACCATAAAGGCTTCAGAGATAACCACCTTGTTGTGGTCCCGCGCTTCGATCAGCTGGTTGATTTCGGATGCGTTGAGTGAAATCGGCTTCTCGCACAAGACATGTTTGCCGGCGTTTGCAGCTTTGACCGTCCATTCGACATGTTGCGAAGTCGGAAGTGGAATGTAGACACCGTCGATATCTGGCGAGGCAAGCAATTCCTCATAAGAGCCGAACGCATGCAAAGCGCCGAAATGCCGGGCAAGGTGTTCGGCCTTGGCCAAATCGCGGCTGGCGATGCCGGCAAGAATCCCGTTGTCGGATTTGATAATTCCCGGGATCACGTGCTCCCGCCCGATCTTGGCCGTCGACAAAACACCCCAGCGAAACATGGCAAATCCTTTCCTGCATAAGACAGTCCGGCTCTATCCGGCCGTCAAATCTAAACTCTATTTCAGCCGTGAACCAGACCCTGCTGTGCCCGGTCCCGTACTTGGGCGAGTGTCCAGTCGGTCAAAAGTTCGCCGTTTTTCCACACCGGCTGCAGCCAGTTGCGCCGGTTTCCAAGATGCTCAAGCGAAACCGCGTCCAACTCGCCCTGATCAAGGACCACCGCCTGCCGGTCGCGCTTGGAGGCTTTGCCGGGATCGGTTTTCGGATCTTTGTGCACGCCTTCCCAAGTGCCATCCTTGTCAAGCCGCGCATTGGCCTTCATCGCAAAGCGCAGCGTGTCACGCGTCAGCTTCTGCAACAGGCCAGCACCCATACCGAATGCGATATTCTCCGCCGACCAGCCCTTGCGCACCAATCGCTCCAGGATCACCTTGATCGAATCCGGTGTGATGCCATCACCTTGGATGACCCGTACGCACGGGTTCAAAACACGGTAGCCTTTTGAATTGGTGGTATAGCCAAAGGATTCGCCCAGCATATCGATCGCATCAATCGGCACCACCGTCGGATCGCCTGAATCCGGACGGACGATCAGCGTGCCGCCCATCGCTTCGACTTCGCCCTTCAGTGTCTTGCCCCAGATCTCGCGCACCGCACGATAAAGATCATAGCTGTCAGACACGACCGCCACCATTTTGCCCGGTCCGCCAAACTGGCGGATCATGTTGCGGTAAGCATCCACTTCATGTTCTTCGCCCCATGAGGTCATGGTCGAATGTTCAGCAGCCGGGATCGAAAAGCCAGCCATTTTCTCGTGATAATGTCGCCGTGCAAACACCAGTCCCGAAACTGTGTCGGTTCCCATGAAATTGACGAGATGCGCCACGCCGCCAATGCCTGCCTGCTCAAACGAAGTTGTGCCGCGCGCGCCAAAATCATGCAGACGGAAAGGCAGGACCGGGGCAGGGTTGTCGCAAGTTTGGTCCAGAAATCCCGAGATGATTCCGCGCACGTGATGCGAGATCGTGGCAACCGTGGAAGGATACCAGACCCCGCGAAGGAGAGCAGTTTCGATAAAGGTCGGCAGCCAGAAAAAGTCCGGATCAGTGTTCTTTACCTGCACCAGCGGTGTGCCGCTCGGAACGATGATTCCCTCTGGCAATGCCTCGATTGAAAGCGGCAAATGCCCGTGATGGCGCTCGACCAACAGTTCCCAACCCGGCCGGTTGAACGGCAGGCCATGTGCACTGACCACCTCTTCCGCCTCGTCCACATCCTCGATCGTAATCCCTTTGGCGAGATAGTCCTTGAGAAACATCTGCAGACCGAAAAACAGCACATGGCCAAACATTCCGCCCGGTCGTGATTCGATATAAGCGGAAATCGCCTTGGTACCTGGCGGGTACTGGGCAAAATGCGAATATTTGTAGCTGTCGGTGTTCAGGATCATGTTCATGATCACATGAATGACACGCCTGAGGCCGGTCGATCAAGCTGCTCGTCGTGACGAAACGATCAATGCCGCATTCATATTGGATCAAAGATGTGGCATGGCAATGCGCGACGCTCATTATGTCAAGATCAGGCTCATTCAAACTCATTTTCAAGGATGCCCATGATTATGTCATCATGCCATTTGCCATCGAGATAAGCTGTCTCGCGTTCTCGTCCTTCGATTAGAAATCCGCATTTTTGATAAGCGCGGATGGCGCGTTCATTATAGGCCAAAACCCGTAGAGAGACGCGGTGTAGGTCAAGTGTCGCAAAGGCATATCCGAGCACCAGTCTTATCGCTTGCGTGCCATAGCCCTTGCCCATGGCATCTGCGTCAACCATGCCGATAGCAAGTGTTGCCCGGCGGTCTTCAAGGTCAACATTGTCAAGTCGCACTGCGCCGATCACGCCGTTATGCTCGATGACCCAGGCATGGGAGTGCTCAACCAAAAAATGGATCCAGTCCTCCGCGTCCTTGCGTTCATAACGTTCTGACGCATCGGCGGCGACACCGTACATTCTCAATATTCCGACGTTCTGGCCGAGCGCAAACCGCGCGTCCACGTCGCCATATTCGGCTACGCGCAGCGTGACGCCACAGCCGGTAAGTGTTGGCACTCGATCATTCATGCGCAATTCTTACGCCCGGATGCTCAGAACTTTCCAGTCCTTTCGAGCGCAAGGCCCGCGACGCCGACCAAGCCGCAATTGTCACCAAGCATGGCAGGAACAATCTCAGCCCCGCGAAACGGCGGCATGGCGACATCATCAATCTGCGCCCGGATACCTGGCATCAAAAGGTCCAACGCCTTGGAGACGCCGCCGCCCATGATCAGCCGCTGCGGGCTGTAAAGATGCAACAGGCTCGCAAATCCATAACCGAGGTAGCGGGCCTCCTGATCCACCAGTGCCAAGGCGATCGCATCGCCTTTGCGTGCCGCCTCCACAATGGCCTCACCAGAGGCAAACCCCTTGGCGCGGCCTGCAATAGCGAAATTTGTGCCGGATGCGTATGCCTCAAAACAGCCGCGTCCGCCGCAACCGCAGCGCGGGCCTTTCGGGTCAATCATCATGTGGCCGACATGCCCGGCCATGCCGCGGTTGCCCCGCAGCAAATGCCCGTCCACCACGACGCCGCCGCCAAGCCCGGTGCTGACCGTCACATAAACGAGATTATCCACACCTTTGCCTGCGCCGTGCTTCCACTCGCCGAAGGCAGCTGCAATACCATCGTTTTCCAGCATTACCGGTCGCGCGAAAGACTCGCTCAAATTGCGGCGCAACGGATAATTCTGCCAGCCGGGCAATGTCGCAATCTCGAGAACAATCCCTGTATCGCTGTCGAGTGGCCCCGGCGCACACACGCCAATCGCTTCGATCTGGTCGGGCGCCGTTCCTTTGTTGATGTCCCCTGCAATTTGAACAACCTGCCGGACGATGGCATTTGGTCCGCCGAGCGCATCGGTTGCGACCGAAGCGCGTTTGACCACAAGACCTGACCGGTCAACCAGCGCTGCACGTATCTGCGTGCCGCCGATATCTATTCCAAGCGCATACCGGTCAGCCATCGTTCAGGCCTTGTCCAGCCCGTGCACCCAGGAGATGCGCTCCGCAAAATCAGGCGCACCGAAGGCCAGTGAACCCATCACGATGGTTTCAGCGCCCGCCTTGCGAAGGTCCGGCACCGTGTGCTCGCGAATGCCGCCATCGGCTGCCACAATCAACCGGCGGCCCTTGACATTGTCAGCCACAAGCTTGCGCGCCTCGGTCAGCCGGTTGGTGGCCTGCGCGTCCAGTCCCTGCCCTTTCACGCCAATGCGCGTGCCAAGCAGCGTCAGCATGTCGATATCATTCAGATAGGCTTTGGCCGCTGCAACCGGCGTATGAAGCTGGAGGACAATGCCTGACTTCAAGCCCAGCTTTTTGATCAGCGCCAGCCCTTCCGCCGCATTGGCGTTCTCGGCATGAATGCTGATGAGGTCCGCACCGGCTTCCGCAAACTGTTCGATCTGGTCGAGAACAATCGCATCGTCGATCATCAGATGAACGTGGAAAGGCTTTGCCGTCACACTGCGCAGCCTTGCTGTCTGGTCGGGAAACAGGAGGAACGCAGGCGAAAAATGACCATCC
>JANMEX010000531.1:0-6809 GCA_031377485.1 Phyllobacteriaceae bacterium | reverse complement strand
CAGCCGGGCCCGGCGTTTATCATTGGAACGTATAACGTTCCACGGTGCCCGCTCGGTATGCGATCGCTTGAACATAATGTCGCGCTTTTCAGTATACTCACTCCACTTGGAAATCCCCGCGACGTCCATCGGCGAAAATTTCCAATGTCGCAGCGGGCTATGACGCCGCTCATGGAAGCGTTTGAGCTGCATGGTCTGACCAAGTTCCAACCAGATCTTGAAAAGATGTATCCCGTCACTGGTGAGCATTTTTTCAAAGTTCGGTGCTTCCTCAAGAAACTCCTCATGTTGCGCCGGCGTGCAAAACCCCATGACCGGCTCCACCCCAGCGCGATTGTACCAAGAGCGGTCAAACGTAACGAATTCACCTGCAGTCGGCATTTGATTGGCATATCGCTGGAAATACCATTGGCCGCGCTCGGTATCACTTGGCTTAGGCAGGGCGACGTTGCGTGCAGTACGGGGATTCATGTTTTCGCGCACCGCATTGATTGTGCCACCTTTGCCAGCAGCATCTCGTCCCTCAAAAACAACCACAACGCGTTCCTTGGTTGAAAGCTGCCATTCCTGCAACTTCACCAGTTCGATCTGCAGCTGTTCCAACTCTTTGAGGTACAGTTTTTCATCAAGCTTTTTATCATAGGGATAGTTACCCGAACCCAACGCGCTTTCCTCAATCCATGCAGGCAAGACTGGGTCGTTGATATCAAATTGATAGGTTTTCCCGTCAAATACAAAAGGCATCGGGCCGGATATTTCTGGCGCAGCAGGCGCAGAGTTCACCGCCGCCAACATCAAAGATGCTTTAGACGGCTGTTTTTTCTTTGGCTTGTCATCTGTCTGTCGCGATTTGCCTGATTTCTTGGCCATTGAATTCACCTTGGTGCGCTTTTCGCTGCCATGCTATTGGCACGATAAGCGTCCGTCTAGACGAAAAGCAGAGAGACTGGCTCTGAAAAACGACAGGAGAAACACACGCGTGTCTCAAATTAATGAAGCAGGCAATCAATCTCAAATGCCATGGATTGCGGTCGCATTTATTGTGGCGGCGTTCGGGTTTGAGTTGGCTGGTCTTCTCAACGAGCCAAATTTGATACGCGCGGCTCTGACCGGATTGGCGGGGCTGGCTACCATTCTGATTTGGCGAATTGCATACGGACTGCGCGCCAAGCCTTTGTCAACTTCAGAGCAAATATCGAACATTGCAAGCAACATTGTTCCGACATTTTCGCAGGCTGATTTTGATGCATTGCCGCTTGCTGTTCTAATTGTCGATTCAAATGCGCAAATAATTGCTGCAAACAAGTCCGCGTCCGATGAATTTGGCCGATTTGATTTTGGCACACCTTTGCTTCTGCGCTTCCGGGCACCGGAAATGCGCCAAAGTTACCAATTGGTCTCTGAGCGTTTCGAAGCAGCACATTTTGAAATGCATGAACGCGTTCCCATGGAGCGTTGGATCCGCGTGGATGTCTGCCCTGTTCAGCAGGGCAATAGTAAATCAGGCAACTGCCTCATCATGTTCCGTGACATCAGCGAGAGCCGTAAGTTGGATCGGATACGAGCAGATTTTGTTGCCAATGCCAGCCATGAATTGCGCACGCCCTTGGCCTCGATTAGCGGGTTCATAGATACGTTGCGCGGCCCTGCAAAAGACGACGAAAATGCGCGGCAAAGATTCCTTGGTATCATGCAAGAGCAGGCAAATCGCATGTCGCGACTGATTGATGACTTGCTGTCTCTATCGCGTCTTGAAATGCGCAGCATGACCGATGATGCTGAATTGCTGAATTTGGCTTCAATTACGAACGAAGCCATTGATTCAATGCAGCCTGTTGCCGCCGATAGCGCAGTGGAGATCGAGCGGCGATATAAAGGTGAAATCTTTATGATCCGCGGGATCAGGGATGAACTCATTCAAGTGGTTGAGAATTTAGTCGAAAACGCCTGTAAATATGGCAAGAGCGGCAAGAAAGTAATCGTAGAAATAGAACGGCGAAAAGCTGACGATGCGAGCGAGATCATCCTCTCGGTCCGTGACTTTGGTCCGGGAATTGAAGCAGAACACATTCCACGCCTCACAGAGCGCTTTTATCGGGCAAATACAAATTCTGCTTCGATACAAAAGGGAACAGGCCTCGGTCTTGCTATTGTAAAGCACATTGTGACACGCCATCGCGGGAGGCTTTCCATTGCTTCCAAGCCGGGAAAGGGATCAACCTTTGCCATCTTTTTCCCGGAAACAGACAAGCTGAATAAATAGAATAGAAATAAACTCCATAATTTCAGATACATAAGTTGTCACAAAACTGTTTGCAAAACGTCATATTCCCTTGGCGAGAAATGCTTAGGAAGGTTTCAGGCGGGCTAGTGAAAGCCTGTCACGAAAACAGCCCTACAGGGAGCTTACTATGAAAATCCTAAACCTCGCCGCTGCGACATTGCTGGCCGCTACTGCATTTTCCACCATTGCCCATGCCCGTGATGAAATCCGCATCGTCGGTTCCTCCACCGTCTATCCGTTTACCACTGCCGTTGCCGAAGCGTTCGGTAAAGTGTCCGGAAAGACTCCGGTCGTAGAATCCACCGGTACTGGCGGTGGCATGAAATTGTTTTGCGCTGGCGTCGGTGAAGATACTCCAGATTTCACCAATGCATCGCGCCAGATCAAGAAGTCTGAATTCGAGGATTGCGCCAAGAATGGCGTGACAGAAATTGTCGAAATCAAGGTTGGATTTGACGGCCTGTCTATCGCTCAGTCGAAAGACGCGCCGGATGTTGCGTTGACCAAAACCCAGCTCTTCCTGGCGCTTGCCAAGGAAATCCCTGGCGCTGACGGTAAGCTCGTGGCCAATCCTTATAAGATGTGGAATGAGATTGATCCGGCTCTCCCGGCCACCAAGATCGAGGTTCTCGGCCCACCGACAACATCCGGGACCCGCGACTCGTTTGCAGAACTGGTTATGGAAAAGGGCGCCGAAGGAATTGAATCGCTTGCCGCAATGAAAAAAGCGGACGCCAAGGCCTTTGAAAAGGTCTGGAAGTCGATGCGTGAAGATGGTGCTTTTGTTGAAGCTGGCGAAAATGACAATTTGATTGTTCAAAAGCTGCAGGCCAACAAAGATGCTTTCGGTATTTTCGGATATTCATTCCTGGAAGAAAACGCTGCTTCGATCAAAGGTGCTTCGGTTGATGGCGCTGTGCCGACATACGAAAGCATTGCTTCCGGCGATTACAAAGTATCCCGCCCTCTCTATATTTACGCGAAGAAACAGCATGTTGGAACCGTGCCTGGAATGGCAGAATTTCTTGCAGAATATGTTTCCGACGGCGCACTGGGTGAAGACGGCTATCTTGCCGACAAGGGCATCGTGACGCTTCCGGAAGATCAGTTGAAGGCGACCAAGGAAGCGGTTGCTTCCATGACCGTCCTGAAGGCCGATGGGCTGAAATAACACAGCGCATTTGAACAGGGCGGCCGCGGATGTACCGGCTGCCCTGTTTGGCTAAACTAAGATGCTTTGGAATTACACGTCGACGCTAAGGAAGCTTTCCGGAGCGAAATGCGTTTAGTAAGTTGAAACGGGTTTTGGGGGTAATTGTGTCCGCATGTTGATTTTCTATGCCGGGTTGCTGTTGCTTGCTGCGACTGCGTTTTATGCCGGACGCTCCAAAGCAATTGCCATATTGGCTGACAAGCCGGGCAGCATGCACTCATTGCCATTGTATCACGGAGCTTACGTGGCACTTTACGCAATTGTCGCTGCTTCGTGTGTCTATGCTTTGGCAAGTGTGGCGGATCTTCCTTTTGGCCAATATGCTGCGCTCATCGTAGCTCTCGGTGCGGCCACTCACGCCTTTCAGAAAATCTCACCAGATTTTCGAGCTCGCAATACCGTCGAAAAGATTGTCCTCGTCGTACTTGCACTCTGTTCTGGCTTCGCAATTCTCACCACAGTCGGTATCGTATTTTCGGTCTTGTTCGAGGCTTTGCGCTTTTTCTCACAAGTCTCACCTTTGTCCTTCATTGCGGGTTTGCAGTGGTCGCCTACCTCCGAGCCTGCATCTTTCGGATTTATCCCGCTGCTCGTCGGTACATTGCTGATAACTGTAATTGCCATCTTTATTGCAGGCCCGCTCGGGCTCTTCGCCGCAATCTACATGGCCGAATATGCATCACCCAGAATGCGTGCCTATGCCAAGCCAATTCTGGAAATGTTGGCGGGCGTCCCCACTGTGGTCCTAGGCTTTTTCGCGGCCCTGACAGTCGCCCCTCTTATCAGAGGCTGGGGCGAGACATTCGGTCTTTCTGTTGCGTCAGAATCGGCACTGGCTGCTGGCGTTGTCATGGGGATGATGATCGTTCCTTTGATTTCATCCCTTTCTGACGATGTGATAAATGCAGTGCCGCAGTCTCTGCGCGACGGGTCTTATGCACTTGGCGCTACGCATTCCGAGACAATAAAAAAAGTTGTCCTTCCGGCTGCTCTTCCTGGCATTGTTTCGGCCTTTATCCTCGCGATCTCCCGCGCCATCGGTGAAACCATGATCGTGGTCATGGCCGCAGGCCTTGCCGCAAATCTCACTGTCAATCCGCTTGAGGCAGTAACGACGATCACGGTGCAAATCGCCACTTTGCTTGTTGGCGATCAGGAGTTTGACTCTGCAAAAACCCTCTCTGCTTTCGCTCTTGGCCTCGTGCTTTTCATGATCACCCTGGCACTTAATTATGTTGCACTGCGTGTCGTGCAGAAATACCGGGAACAATATGACTGACATAGCAACGACGATCTTGCCACGTGTTTCCACAATAAGTGCCGATCTGGTGGCTAAGCGGTATCGTTCGGAACGGCGTTTTCGTGCCTATGGCCTCATATCGCTCGGCATTACGGCGCTGTTCCTTGCCTTCCTCGTGATTGATATTGTCGGGAAGGGCTATCCCGCCTTTTTCGAACACACGGTGACACTTCCTGTAACGATTTCTGCCGATAAAATTGATTCCTCAAATCCGGCAAAGGGCGATTATATTGGTCTTGCGAAAGACGCACTGAAAGCCGCATTTCCCGCCATGTCAGGACGCGCTGACCGAAAGGCTCTACTAAGCCTGTTGTCGAGTGGCGCCTCTGATGATTTGCGCAAAATGGTTGTTTCCGATCCAAGCCTGATCGGCAAACAAATCGATGTTCCCTTTTTGCTAAGCGCCGATGCTGATCTTTACTTCAAGGGAAGTCAGACGACAGTGACAAGGTCCGCGGGTTCGGGACCTATCGATATCACGAAGGTCGAAGAAAAATATACAATATCGGGCAATGTCGATGGCTTGACCGAAGGCAATATTTTACGGGTCAATGACGGGGCGTTTCGCATCACGGCAATCATTGGGGCCGAAATCGAAGCCGAACCGCTGATCGAGCCTTCCTCCGTCGGTCAGGTTGCAGCTGACAGGTGGCAGACCCTGAAATTCTCGTCGAAAGAGGCGGATCGACGCATCAGTGACAAGGAAGCTGTAGTCCTTGAAACACTTAAGGCAAAAGGATTGGTCTCCAAAGGCATTTCGTGGCGGTTCTTCACTTCAGGCGATTCCCGCGAGCCGGAGCTCTCGGGCATTCGCGGTGCGCTCGTCGGATCGTTGCTGACGTTGTCGATCACGCTTGCAATCTGCCTTCCAATTGGCATTGCCGCTGCCATTTATCTCGAAGAGTTCGCCCGCAAAGGAAGGCTTACAAATTTCATCGAAGTCAACATCAACAACTTGGCCGCTGTTCCTTCGATCATCTTTGGCCTGCTTGGCCTTGCGGTATTCCTGAATTTCTTCGGTATGCCGCGCTCCGCGCCGCTGGTAGGCGGTTTGGTTCTCGCCTTGTTGGTCTTGCCGACAATCATCATAGCGTCACGGGCAGCGTTCCGTTCGGTTCCACCATCGATCAAGGAAGCCGCTTTTGGCGTAGGCGCCTCGCATCAGCAGGCCGTCTTCCACCACGTATTGCCGCTGGCCGTTCCTGGAATATTGACCGGCACAATTCTAGGTGTCGCCCGCGCCTTGGGCGAAACTGCACCCCTTTTGATGATCGGCATGGTCGCCTTTATCGTTGACGTGCCAACTGGCGTAACCGATGCCGCAACGTTGTTGCCCGTGCAAATCTATCTCTGGTCTGATTTGCCCGAGCTGGGCTTCCAGTCACGCACTGCAGCTGCGATCATCGTTTTGATGTTCGTCCTGTTCGCACTGAACGGCTTCGCCATCTATCTGCGCAAACGCTTTGAACGCCGCTGGTAGGTGGCACATGAGGAATGACATGAACGCGATGCCACAAATGGCCACTGTAAATGCGTCTAAATCGCCTGACTTCAAAATAAAAGCGCGTAATGTCAACGTCTGGTATGGCGAAAAACACGCCATCAATGATCTTTCAATTGACATCCCCGAGCGCTCGGTTTCGGCCTTCATTGGTCCGTCTGGCTGTGGCAAGTCCACATTTCTGCGGTCGATCAACCGCATGAACGACACAATTCCGACCTGTCGTGTCACCGGCAATATCGAGATCGACAGCAAGGACATCTACGACAAGGAACTCGATGTTGTACAATTGCGTGCCCGCGTCGGCATGGTGTTTCAAAAGCCCAACCCGTTTCCGAAGTCGATTTATGAAAACATCGCCTACGGACCGCGCATCCACGGACTCGTTCGCACCAAATCGGAAGTTGATGAAATCGTCGAATCCAGCCTTCGCAAGGCTGGACTGTTTGAGGAAGTCAAGGATCGCCTGTCAAATCCGGGCACAGGCCTTTCCGGCGGCCAACAACAGCGC
>JANMEX010000061.1:0-10794 GCA_031377485.1 Phyllobacteriaceae bacterium | reverse complement strand
TGCTCCAATGACGCCACCGCCGATACACGCTGCCTTGTTGATTTTGGTCATGCTGCCACCATCGCCATCTTCGTCAAACCCAGCTTCTTCCGCACTTCATCCGGCCCGATCACCCGCGCGCCCATATTTTCAACAATCGTCACCGCCCGTTCCACCAGTTGCGCATTGGTCGCCAAAACGCCCTTGCCGAGCCAGAGATTATCTTCGAGCCCTACACGCACATTGCCGCCCGCCAACACAGACGCCGCAACATAGGCCATCTGGTCGCGCCCCAACGTAAAAGCCGACCAGCTCCATGTGGACGGCACATTGTTGACCATCGCCATGAATGTATTCAGATCATTCGGCGCGCCCCACGGCACGCCCATGCATAGCTGCACCAGCGCATCAGGCTTCAAAATGCCCTCTTCGACCAGCTGTTTGGCAAACCACAAATGCCCAGTATCGAACGCCTCGATTTCCGGCTTGACGCCAAGCGCCGTCATCATGCCGCCCATGGCGCGCAGCATGCCCGGTGTGTTGGTCATCACATAATCGGCTTCGTTGAAATTCATCGTGCCGCAATCGAGCGTGCATATTTCCGGCAGGCACTGGCGCACATGCTCCATGCGGTTTGTTGCCCCGCCCATGTCTGTGCCTTGCACTTTGAGTGGCAGCGGGTTTTCCACATCGCCGAATACCATGTCGCCGCCCATGCCGGCGGTCAGGTTCAGCACCACATCGACATTGGCCTCGCGAATGCGTTCGGTTACTTCGCGATACAAATGCACATCGCGGCGCGGCTTGCCGGTTTCAGGGTCGCGCACATGGCAATGGACAATCGCCGCCCCCGCCTTCGCCGCCTCAATCGCAGAATCTGCAATCTGCTTGGGTGAGCGCGGCACATGCGGCGAGCGGTCCTGTGTTCCGCCTGAACCCGTTACGGCACAGGTGATGAACACTTCGCGATTCATGGTGAGCGGCATTTCGTCCTCCAAATCAGATCAGCCCAAGCATGACTGACTTGCACAGACACGCTTTGCAATATACGAATTAAGATTGATGAAAAACGAAACACCGACAATCTTTGCGCCAGAAAATTCGCCGCTCGACATAACTTTCCTCGTGCTGTCTGGCGCATCCATCCTTTGCGTCGCGTCCAGCATCGACCCGTTGCGCGCTGCAAACCGCATAGCAGGCCAAACGCTCTACCGCTGGACCATCGTCTCGCCGGATGGTGCAAATCCCGAAACAACAAGCGGCCTTCACATCGACGTCTCAGGCAAATTCGACGCCAATGCCCGCCATGAAGTGCTCGTCGTCATTGCCGGTTTCGGAACGGCTCCCTATGGCAAGGGTCCGTTCATCGCCGGGCTTGGCAAAGCTGGGCGCCGCGCCCGCGCTGTCGGCGGCATTGAGGCCGGCACCTGGCTTTTGGGCCGCGCCGGTTTGCTCGAAGGCCGCGCCGCCACCACGCATTTTGAAGATATGGAAGATTTCCGCACCGCATTCCCCGGTGCCAACATCAAGTCTGACCGGCACATCATCGACGGGCCCGTTTTCACCTGCGGCGGCGCATCGCCTGCTTTTGATCTGATGTTGCATCTGATCCGCTCGCGCCAAGGCATGGCAATGGCGCTCAAAGTCGCTTCGGTCTTCATCTACGACCAGTCCCGCCCAACTCCCGATTCCGAGCCCCTTGTCTCACTCGGCCAATTGGAACGCAGCGATCCGCGCGTCGCCGCGACCATTCGAATGATGGAAAGCCATATTGACGACCCACAGTCCACAGCCGCCATCGCGACACGCATCGGCGTCACCACGCGCACGCTGGAACACGCATTTGCCAAATTCATCGGCGAAACCCCCGGCCACTATTATCTCGGTCTGCGCCTTGCTGCCGCACGCAAAATGGTCACCGATACCAGGCTACCCATGACCGAGATCGCCACGCGCACCGGTTTTTCCAGCGCAGCGGCTTTTTCTCGTGCATTTGGCAAGCGGTTCGGAAGATCACCAACCTCGCTGCGCTGATTTTTGGCAAAGTAACCTAGCGGCTGAACCGGTATTCCGTCTCCTGTCGCAGGGTTTCGCCCGGGCGCAATATGTTCGAGGGGAAATAAGGATAATGCGTTGAGTCCGGCCAACCCTGCGTCTCCAGACAAAAGCCAGCATACTGAAAATAGGGCTCGCCGGTCAGCCCGGCAGGGCCCGCCGGAAGCGTGTTTCCGGCATAAAACTGGATACCGGCCTCGCTGGTGTGCACCTCCAGCACTATGCCTGATGCCGGGGCTTCGACACGGGCCGCCTTGCGCATCGCACCGCGGGCCGCCGAAAGGCACCAATTATTGTCATAAACAACCTGTTCGCCCTTCACCTCGCGGCGGATTACACGTGACTGGCGGAAATCATGGTCCGATCCGGCAACCGGCAAAACGCGCCCGTCTGGAATCAGGTCTTCATCCGTCGGCAAATAGCCATCGGCAACAATCTGCATGTGATGATCACGGCAGTCGCTCAAGCCGCCATCTTCGAGATTGAAATAGGAATGCTGCGCCAGATTGCAGACTGTCGCCTTGTCGGTAACCGCTTCAAAAACCACGGACAAAACGCCTTTGCCCGAAACTTTGTAGGTACAGCGCACGTCCAGATTACCCGGAAAGCCCATGTTGCCGTCCGGACAGCGAATTTCCAGCACCGCCTCGTCACGCGAAACGGCCACAAACGTCCAGTTGCGCGTGCCAATCCCTTGCGTTCCGCCATGCAAATTGTGCTTTTCGCGGAAGTTTTTTTCCAGTTGATGCGTCACGCCGTCGATAACCAACTCGCCATTGCGAATGCGGTTCACATTGCGCCCAACGTTGGCACCGAAATATTTCGAATGCGCCGGATAGTCATCAAACACGGGGAAACCCAGCACCAGTGGGGCATCATGGCCTTTCAGCCGTAAATCGTGAATGACCGCACCCCAGGACATGATCTTCGCCGTCAGGCCGCCACCGGAGATTTCAACCATCTGCACGGCGTCGCCATTTACCGTCTGCCCGAACACGTCCATGCATCACCCTCTGCGTTGTTTGGCGACCTTGCTACCCGTGCATCGGCTAAAACTCAAGGAACATGGCAACGAACTTGGCAGGCAACAATGGGCGTTTCGCACTTTCACAATCTGTCAAAAAAGGCTAATGACCCGCAACAAATCAAAGACCAGAACCGATTTGCGTCTGTTTATGCTGCGTCTGGTCCATCAAAAAAGAGGTTTTTCCTGTGACGTCCACATTTGACAAAGTTGCTGATATCATTGCCGAAACCAGTGAAATCGACCGCGACTCGATCACGCCGGAAAGCCACACCATTGATGATCTTGGCATCGACAGCCTGGATTTCCTCGACATCGTTTTCGCCATCGACAAGGCATTCGGCATCAAAATCCCGCTTGAACAGTGGACGCAGGACGTCAATGAAGGCCGTGCGCCGACCGAGGAATATTTCGTGTTGAAAAACCTGTGCGGCAAGATCGATGAGCTTGTTGCGGCCAAGAAGGCCTGAGCGGACAACCCGCGATCATGAGTGGCAACGACGTTCTGATCACCGGCATCGGCATCCTGTCTTGTCTGGGTGAAGGCCCGGATGCGCATTGGGCCGCGCTGAAATCCAGCGAAAGCCCGCGCCTTGATACCGAAAATTTCGCGCCCTACACCGTCCACCCCCTCTCCACGGACATCGACTGGTCCCTGCAAATTCCGCGCAAGGAACAGCGCCAGATGGAGCAGTGGCAGCGCATTGGCACCTACACCGCCGGTCTTGCTTTGCAGGATGCGGGCATCAAGGACAATGAGGAACTGACAGCGTCGATGGATATGGTCGTTGCCGCCGGCGGCGGTGAGCGCGACGTGTCTGTCGATACGCAAATTCTCGATGCCTCCCGCACCCGCAATGATCGCGATGTCATGCTCAATGAAAAGCTGACCACGGAATTGCGCCCGACGCTTTTCCTTGCCCAGCTGTCCAATCTGCTGGCGGGCAACATTTCAATTGTCCACAAAGTCACCGGTTCATCGCGTACGTTCATGGGCGAAGAGGGTGCAGGCATTTCAGCCCTCAAAACCGCCCTCGCCCGCATCCAGTCCGGCCAAAGCAGCCACATCCTTGTTGGCGGCGCGCTGAATGCCGAGCACAAGGATATTTGCTTGTCCTACGAGCTTGGCGGCTATCTCAAGCGCGATGGCTGGGCACCGATCTGGGCTCGTGAAAGCTCTGAAGGCGGCGGCGTCATCACCGGTTCCGGTGCGGCATTCCTCGTGCTCGAATCACGCGACCATGCAGAAAAACGCGGCGCCCGCGCTTATGCAAAGCTGTCAGCAGTCTCCGGCAATCAGGCAAGTCGAAAAGGCAATCTGGAAGACAGCATTGCTTCAGTTTTGGCAGAAGCCGGAACGACAAATGTCGATCTTTTGGTCAGCGGCACATCAGGCGCAATTGCCGCAACTGCAGCGGAAAAATCGATCCTTTCAGAGCGCGGTGACACAGCTGTCCGCGCATTTGCCGGACAGACCGGCCACATGAAGGAAGCGCAGTTTCCCTTTACCGTAGCCCTTGCCGCCTTGGCTGTGGCAAATGTCGAAAGCCTGCCACCACTTGACGCGTCGTTCGAAACAGCAGCGACAGGCAAGGTTGAAAGCGCACTTGCGCTCACCATCGGTTACCACCGTGGCGAAGGCGCCGCCCTTGTGACAAAGGCCTGAGGATCATCTGATGGCATCAAATTTCAAAGACAAGTTTGGCCGCCCGATTGTCGCCGTCACCGGCATTGGCATTGTCACGTCGCTTGGACAAGGCAAGACAGACAACTGGGCAGCGCTGACATCCGGCAAATCCGGCATCCACACCGTCACCCGTTTCCCCACAGACCTTCTGAATACCCGCATCGCCGGTACGGTCGATTTCCTCCCTGAAAGCGGCAAAGGCGCATCGGTCCTGTCTCTGGCGCTCGCTTCGGCTGCGGCGCAGGAAGCCATTGCCGAAGCCGGTTTCAACGGCGCATTCGGCGGCCCCCTGTTCCTCGCCGCTCCGCCTGTCGAGCTTGAATGGCAGCACCGGTTTGCGCTCGAAAGAGAGCTCGCCACTGGCAGCGAAGCCGGTTACGACCGCATGCTTGAAGCCTGCCGCGCATCCACCCACGGTGATATTTTCGATGCAGTCCAGTTTGGCTCGATTGCCGATCAGCTGCAGGAACGTTTTGGAACGCGCGGACTGCCGATAACCCTGTCCACCGCCTGCGCTTCCGGCGCAACGGCAATCCAGCTCGGCGTCGAAGCAATCCGCCGCGGCGAAGCGACGCGTGTTTTGTCCATCGGTACAGACGGCTCCGTCAGTGCCGAATCGCTCGTCCGCTTCTCGCTGCTGTCAGCGCTATCAACCCACAATGACCCAGCTGAAAAAGCCGCCAAGCCGTTCTCCAAAGACCGTGACGGCTTTGTCATGGCAGAAGGTTCGGCGGCACTGGTGATGGAATCACTGGAAAGCGCCATTGCGCGCGGAGCAAAAATTCTCGGCATCCTGCAGGGCTGCGGCGAAAAAGCCGATGATTTCCATCGCACGCGTTCCAAGCCGGACGCATCGCCTGCCATTGGCGCCGTGCGCGCTGCGCTTGCGGATGCCAATGTTGCCGAAGGTGCAATCAGCTACATCAACGCCCACGGCACCTCGACGCCCGAAAACGACAAGATGGAATATTTGGCAATTTCAACGGTGTTCGGCGAGCGCATCTCGAGCATTCCCGTCTCGTCCAACAAGTCGATGATCGGCCATACATTGACCGCCGCAGGCGCCGTGGAAGCAGCCTTCTCGCTTTTGACCATGCAGACCGGCACCATCCCGCCCACCATCAATTATGACATGCCGGACCCCGCAATCCCGCTTGATACTGTACCCAATGTTGCCCGCACCGCGGACGTTTCCATGGTGTTGTCCAACTCATTCGGTTTCGGCGGTCAGAACAGCTGCCTTGTCATGGCGCGCGAACCGAATTAAGCGCTGTTCCAGAAAAATTTGAAGTCTGAAGGACAGCCGCTGATGCGCGCCCTGCAATTGATTGAAGACCGCCGCATTGAAGTGCGCGAAATTGATGCCCCGGCTGCCCCCGGGCCTGGCGAAGTCACGATTGACGTCAAGGTCGTTGCCCTCAACCACATCGACGTTTGGGGCTGGCGCGGGATGGCATTCGCCAAACGCACGCTGCCGCTCACCATTGGCGCGGAAGCATCCGGCATCGTTTCGGCCATCGGCCCCGGTGTCTCAAACGTGCTGCCCGGCCAACTCGTTTCCATTTACGGCGCGCGCATTTGCGGCCTGTGCAAACCTTGTCGCGAAGGCCGCGACAATCTGTGTGAACATGTATCGGGCGTCCACGGCTTCCATCTTGGCGGCTTTGCCTGCGAACAGGTAAACATTCCGGCCCGCCAGCTTGTTCCCGCGCCTCCCGGCGTGACAGACATCGGCGCCGCCGTTGCTCCCGTCACCTTCGGCACGGTCGAGCACATGTTGTTTGACAATGCCAAGCTCCAGCCAGGCGAAACCATTTTGATTCACGCGGGCGGTTCCGGCATCGGTTCTGCTGCCATTCAGCTCGCCAAGAAAATCGGCTGCACGGTTATCACCACAGTCGGTTCGGACGAAAAAATCGAACGCGCCAAGGCCCTCGGTGCCGATCACGTCATCAACTACCGTGAAGACCGCTTCGAAGGCGTCACGCGCAAGCTAACCAAAAAGAAAGGCGTCGATGTCGTCTTCGAGCATGTCGGCGCTGACACGTGGGCGGGCTCCATGCTCTGCATGAAACGCGGCGGCCGCCTCGTCACATGCGGCTCCACATCCGGCGTTTCGACGTCCATAAATCTGATGATGCTGTTCCAACAGCAGTTGCGCCTCATCGGTTCCTTCGGTTGCCGGATGGAAAACATGGCCGACGCAATGCAAAAAATGGCGCAGGGACTCGTACAACCCGTGGTTGATACCGAAGTCGATTTCGCAGGCATCGACAATGCCTTGAAGCGCATGGAAAGCCGCGACGTGTTCGGTAAAATTCTGCTGCGCGTGAGCTGACGCGTGGACATCAAGCTCACCATCTACCGGCAATGGCGCAAACTGCGACGTGTCGAATATTGGTTGATTGCCCAAGTCACCTTTTTCATTCTCGGTGTCCTTCGCCTGCTCCCACCCCGCGCCGCCATAAACTTCATGGACTGGGCCTCCCGAAAAATCGGCCCCCTCACCGGCCGCCACCGTGTCGCGCTGACCAATCTGAAGCGGGCTTTTCCGGAGAAAACAGATGCCGAATGCGAGACCATCGCGCTTGGTATGTGGGGCAATATGGCTCGCCTTTTGGCGGAATATGTCTTTCTGGAAAAGATCTTTGATTTTGATCCGCATTCAACCAAACAAGGTCTGATCGAAGTTGAAGGCAGCGAAATTTTCGAGCGCTTGGTCAACGAGAAAAAGCCGCGCATCTTCTTCACGGCTCATACCGGGAACTTCGAACTCCTGCCGATATGCGCCGCAACCTTCGGCTTGGAAGTCACCGCGCTGTTCCGCGCACCGAACAATCCCTATGTCGCCAAAAAAGTGCTCGAAGCGCGCCGCACCTCCATGGGTGGCTTGATACCGTCAAAGGCAGGTGCCGTCTGGTCGCTTGCCTCGGTTTTGGAAAACAACGGCAATGTCGGCATGCTCATCGACCAGTTTTTCCAAAATGGCGCGGACGTCAATTTCTTTGGTACGCCCGCTTTGACGAGCCCGCTCCTTCCGCGCCTCACCCGCCAGTTCGATGCCGATATCTATCCCGCCCGTTGTATCCGCCTGCCCGGGGGCCGCTACCGCCTGCAATTGTTCGACAAGATCGAATTGCCGAAAACCGCCAAGGGCAAAGTAGACATCGACGCTTCATGCCAGATGCTGAACAATATCGTCGAGAGCTGGATTCGTGAATATCCGGACCAATGGATGTGGTTCCACAAACGCTGGAAGCGGTAACACCCAGCGCTCGTTTCAAGCCACTGAACTTACCGCGTGATGACGATCTTCACGTTCTTCGGCCCGACTTCCTGAACCATCGAATAAAATGAAGCCGCGTTGCCGGTCTGCAGCCGCACGCACCCGTGCGAAGCCGGACTGCCAAGGCGCTTCACATGGTTTGTGCCGTGAATCGCATAGCCACCATGGAAGAACACCGAATAAGGCATCGGCGCATTATCATATTTCTTGGAATACCACATACGCGCCATCCGCTGCGGTCGATACTGCCCGGTCGGCGTATAGTAACCGTCACGCGCCGTCGATACTTTCCAGCGATGCATCACAAAACCATATTTTGTTACTGTCATCGTCTGTGTGGAAATATCAATGTAAGCAACGATACCTGCAGCAAAGCTGCCGACCGTTGAAATTCCAAGTAGAAAACCCGCCACGATGGCGGCCTTGAGCATTCTCATTTGATGAGTCTCCTGTCCGCAGCCTTCGCGCCCCAGAATGGTACATGCCATCAATTGACGCTTTGGTCAAAAATACTCTCACGAGAGACTTAACGAACGGTACCCGGCCCATCAACAAAGCGCAAAAACGCCGACCAGCCCGGTAAAAACTGAAAACATGATGGCAACAATAGATATTGCCGAGTCGATATCGCCCCTGAGGGCATCCCGCCGTCCCCCGCCATTCAGCATCGGCTCGTTGGCCACGTCGCCGTTATAGATGCGTGGTCCCGCCAGCGCCAAACCGAGCAGCCCCGCCATGGCCGCCTCCGGCCATCCGGCATTGGGTGAGCGATGCAGCCGCGCATCGCGCATCATCCCGCCAAACGCCTCTCGCGCCCGCTTGTAACTCAGGACAACAGCACCCGCTGCAATCAACAGCAGCCCTGTCAGACGGGCCGGTATCCAATTGGCCACATCATCAAGCTTTGCCGAAGCGCGCCCGAAATCGCGATACCGCTCATTCATGTGCCCGATCATCGAATCCGCCGTGTTCAGCATCTTGTAGGCAAACAAGCCCGGCATTCCCGCAACCGCAAACCAGAACGCCGGCGCAATCACGCCGTCCGAACTGTTTTCAGCCAAGCTCTCGATTGCCGCCCTGCAAACGCCCCCCTCATCAAGGCTTTTCGGATCACGCCCGACAATCATCGAAACGGCGAAACGTCCGCCTTCAAGTCCGCCGTTTTTCAAGCCCGCAGAGACCGCCGCCACATGGTCAATCAAGCTCTTCTGTGCCAGAAAAACACTGGCAATGATGGCTTGAACGAGAATACCGGATGGCCCGACCAAACATGTAAGCCATGTCACAGCCAACCCCGCGAACGCCGCTAAAACCAGCAGCCCGGCAATTGCGGCAAACCCGTTTCGCCGCTTTTCATACGGTGAACTTTCGGCAGTGTTGAGCCATTTTTCTGCCAGCGAAATCGCGCCGCCAAACAGCACCACCGGATGTTTGATTTTATGCCACAGCCAATCGGGATCACCAACAAACCGGTCGATCAACAGCGCCATAAAAAGTGTCAGCAAATGCAATGGCTTGTTTCCGCTTTTTGACTCAGAAAATTCAGAGTGCGCTGATGATTTCCGAAAGTGCAGCCTTCAGTCGTGCCAACGCTGCGTCATCCTTCGGCAGGCCAAACCGGAGCCAATCGGCAGTGTGATCAAACTTGCGCACCAGTATTTGCCGCTTGGCCAACTCCTGCCAAATATGTGCCGCCTGAAAATGCCGTGCGAGAACGAACAAATCCGTGCCGCCAAGCACTTGCATACCCGCTGACTTCAACACAGCATCAAGCGCCTTGCGGTCGTTGGCCAGCCGCATCCGCATCTGCGCCACCGCCGCTCCATCGCGGTAAGCCTTGCCAGCAATTGCCAGCGCCGGGCCAGACACAGCCCAAGGCCCAAGCATCGCCAACAAGATGCCCGTCACTTCTGCCGTTCCCGCCGCAAACCCGAGCCTTACCCCCGCGAGGCCGAAAAACTTGCCGAACGACTTCAGCACCAAAAGCCCATCCATGCCCGCCTGCACCGCAACGCTGTCCTTTAAGCCAACGTCGGCAAACGCCTCGTCCACGACCAACAGCCCGCCCCTCTCCGCCAGCCGCTCCGCCGCAAACAACAGCGCATCGGCGGGGATAGACTTGCCATCCGGATTGTTCGGATTGACCACCACCGCAATCATGTCCTCGTCATCTAAACTCGACAGCGATCGCTCATAGCGAACATCCCGTCCCGCAAAGCCAAGCGACTGCGCATGCTCTTCATAGGTCGGCCCTATCACCATCGCGTTTCCTGGCGGCGCCAGATGCGGATAAAGCTGGATCAAGCTTTGCGTCCCCGGCCCGGCAACAACACCGGCCTTCTGACCAAAGCCATAATAGGTCCGGGCCGCGGTAATCGCGTCAGCTTCCAAGGCGCTGTCCGGCAAGCGCGTCCAGACATCCGGCGCAAGGTCCGGCAACGGATAAGGATTTGGATTGATACCTGTCGAAAGGTCGATCCATTCCGCCCGCACCCCGCCAAATTCGGCCATCGCCCGGTCCAGCGCGCCACCATGTTCAATCCCGCCATGATCAGTCATTGTCTTTATCCAAATCAATTAAATGCATGTACGAACCGGCAACCTTGCCGACCTGAAGTCCATGGGTGCCAAGTTCAGTGCCAACAGCATCAAGAGCGTCAAACAGCACCATGCCCTCGCCCTGCCGCACCAGCGTCGAATAATGGAATTCATGCGCCCGGTATTTTCCCGGGAAGAGCGTCCCCGTCCGTCCGGTGACGTAGC
>JANMEX010000482.1:0-15412 GCA_031377485.1 Phyllobacteriaceae bacterium | reverse complement strand
TGTCGCTGAATTTACCGGCAATGTGAGTGTCGTTCAGGATCAAATGCTGTTGAAGGCCGGCAAGTTGATTGTTTACTACGTCAAGGACGGCGGCTCGGCGACCACGGGGTCCGCAGCGATTGATCACTTGACGGTTTCCGGGAAGGTATATGTCAAATCAGAAACGCAAGTTGCCACCGGAGATGACGGGACTTTCGATATGAAGAGTCAGGTATTGGTGCTGACCGGCAATAAGGTTGTGCTTTCAGAAGGCAAGAATGTTGCAGTTGGGTGCAAGCTGACTGTGCAAATGAAAAACGGTCAAGCCAAGCTTGAAAGCTGCAAGGGTGGCGGACGCGTATCCATTGTGCTTGACCCGAAAAGCAAGAAATAGCGATTTTCCAGTGGGAATTTTCAAGAAACTGATATCTGGAAGCAACAATGAGAAGCAGTCTCCTTCACAGAAATACGAAGGTACGCTGATCGCGCGCGGCCTTTCCAAGAGCTATAAAGGCCGACAGGTTGTTAATGGCGTTTCACTTGGTCTTCGCGCCGGTGAAGCTGTTGGATTGCTGGGCCCAAATGGCGCTGGCAAGACGACGTGCTTTTATATGGTCACGGGATTGGTTCCAGTCGACACAGGGACTATTGAGATTGACGGCCATGATGTGACGCAGATGCCAATGTACCGTCGCGCACGGCTCGGCATCGGCTATCTGCCACAGGAAGCCTCGATTTTCCGTGGCCTGTCAGTTGAGGATAATATTCGCGCGGTGCTTGAAGTTGTCGAAAAAGACAAAAAGCAGCGCGAGATTGATCTGGATAAACTGCTGGAAGAATTTCACATCAGCCATTTGCGCAAAGCCCCATCCATAGCCTTGTCCGGCGGAGAGCGACGCCGCCTGGAAATAGCACGTGCACTGGCATCGAGGCCAAATTTCATGCTGCTCGACGAACCCTTTGCGGGGGTGGATCCCATTGCAGTCGCGGACATCCAGAATCTGGTGCGGCATTTGACCGGACGCGGCATCGGGGTTCTGATTACTGATCATAATGTCCGTGAAACACTCGGACTTATCGACCGCGCATATATTATCCACGCGGGCCAACTGCTGACACATGGTACACCGGCAGAGATCGTCGCCAACCCTGACGTCCGCCGTCTTTACCTCGGCGAGCAATTCACACTCTAATTACCCTGTAGTTATTTTGTAAGCAGGTTTCATGCCAGTTTGTGGGCTTGGGCTGTGTTTGCGCTTGACTTGCAATTGCCATGCCAGTTTCAATGAGTGCAGGAAAACGGAATTCATTCATGGCGCTTGGCGCGAAACTTGCCCTTCGGCAGTCACAATCTTTGGTGATGACGCCGCAGTTGATGCAGTCAATAAAGCTGCTGCAACTGACGCATGTTGAATTGCAACGGTTTGTCGAAGAGGAAATGGAGCGAAATCCGCTGCTGGAAGCGGCACCTGAAAGCAGCGATACGCTGCCCATACTCGGCAGCGCCGAATATTCGCCTAGCGAAAGCTGGGAGGAAAAATATCAGGATTCAAATGAAACTGACGATTGGGTTCGCCAGGATATTTCCTCAGCAGCTGAATTTTCCCAGACTTTTGATGCGCCAGTTGATAATCTTTTTCCAGACGAGCCTGGCGTCGGTCCCGCGTTAAACCCAGACCTTGCCTCGCAGTGGAAAACCACGGCATCAGGTGGCCAAGGCACCGGCGATGGTGACACTTTCGACTTCGAAGATGTACTGGCCAAACCGGTAACGCTACGCGATCATGTCGCCGAACAGATAGCTTTCGGTTTCGCAGATATTGGCGAGCGCGCACTTGCGGTCGAACTTGCCGACGGATTGGATGAAAGCGGCTATTTGCGCTCCGATGTTAACGAAGCAGCGCAAAAACTCGGTCTTCCTCCGGAAGTAGGCGAGAAAGTTATACAAAAGCTTCAGGCATTCGACCCGCCCGGGCTTTTTGCCAGATCGCTCGCAGAATGTCTTTCTATTCAACTGCGGGCCAAAGATCGATTTGATCCCGCCATGGAAGCATTGGTTTCCAATCTCGAATTGCTCGCCAAACGCGATTTTGCTCAATTGAAGCGAATTTGCTCCGTTGACGATGCGGATATTCTCGACATGTTGTCAGAAATCCGGGCGCTGGATCCAAAACCCGGCACCGCGTTTACCACTGGTTCGATTGAAACGATCGTGCCGGATGTATCAGTTCGTGCGGCACAAGATGGGTCATGGCTTATTGAACTCAACCCGGCAGCCCTGCCCCGGGTTTTGGTCAATCAATCCTATTACGCAAAAGTTTCGCGCAGTGCCAAGAAGGCAGAAGAAAAGGAATTCCTATCGGAGTGTCTGCAGACGGCGAACTGGCTGACCCGCAGCCTTGATCAACGCGCACGCACTATCCTCAAGGTAGCGCAGGAAATCGTAAAACAACAGGATGGATTTTTGATTCACGGTGTCTCCCGACTGCGCCCGCTCAATCTTAAAACGATTGCAGATGCGATCAAAATGCACGAATCGACTGTAAGCCGCGTTACTGCGAACAAATTTATTGAAACACCGCGCGGTGTTTTTGAATTGCGGTTCTTTTTTACGGCTGCCATTGCCAATTCTGAAGGTGGGGACATGCATTCGGCAGAAGCTGTGCGCCACACTATTCGCCAGATGATTGAGGCTGAATCGGCAAAATACGTTTTATCTGACGACCAGATTGTTGATGAGTTGGTCAAGAAGGGTATCGAGATAGCCAGGCGTACGGTTGCCAAGTATCGAGAATCGATGAACATTTCTTCGTCCGTTCAGCGACGCCGCGAAAAACGGGCCATGGCTGGTGTGGGTGTCTGACTTTTGGTTTTTCCACAGGCAAGGCTCTGCAATTGACTTTCTGGACCGCCCCGCCTATACGCCCGCGTCTGCTCGGGTTGGGTCATGATTTCGCCTTCCGGTCAGATTAGCAGTCAGTGAAAATATGAATGCCGCAAACCCGCCGGGATGCGGATTGGAATTGCGCCGGGCGCATACCAATATAAACTGGACCAGCCATTACCGGCAGATTCGCAACACAGAGGATGAACACCATGAGCCTTCGCATATCGGGAAAGCACATGGAACTGGGTGACAGCTTCCGCAGCCAGATTTCCAGCCGCATCGGTGACGCTATCGACAAGTATTTTGACGGTGGCTTTTCAGGTCATGTCGTTGTTGAAAAATCCGGATCGCGATACGCGGCGGATTGCAACCTGCACCTTGATTCTGGTGTGATGCTTCAGGCCGAAGGTCAGGCTCAGGATCCGCAAATCGCTTTTGAAAAAGCTTTTGACCGCATCGAAAAGCGTTTGCGTCGCTACAAGCGTAAGCTCAAAGACAGGCACGTCGAGCAGGTTCTTCCAACAGACATCACATACACCGTAATGGAAAGTGTTTCGGAAGATGATGATATCGAAGTGGCAGTGGATTATGCCCCTGCTATCGTCGCTGAATCTACAGTTGCATTGAAAACGATGTCTGTTGCCAACGCTGTTATGGAGCTTGATTTGAAGGATTCGCCGGTCTTTGTATTCCGCAATTCATCCAATAAGCACGTGAACATTGTGTACCGCCGCAATGACGGCAATATTGGCTGGATCGACTCTTCCGCCGCAGTCGCGAGCAACTGAGGCAACGTCCACCGGACCCAGCCCAATTAGGTTTAGATGTGATGGATCTCAGTGATCTCGTAACGCAGAAAGCGATCCTGCCTGCTCTCAAGGCAGGATCAAAGAAACAGTTAATGCAGCTGCTGTCTGAAAAGGCTGCTGAAATTACAGGCTTAAGCGAACGCGACATTTTTGATACGATCATGCAGCGCGAGAAGCTTGGATCGACGGGCGTTGGCAATGGCATTGCCATTCCGCATGGCAAGCTCAAGAATATCAAAGCAATCACCGGACTTTTCGCTCGTCTTGAGACACCGGTCGATTTTGAAGCGTTGGATGATGAGCCGGTCGATCTCGTGTTTCTACTTCTCGCGCCGGAGACGGCTGGAGCTGATCATCTTAAAGCCTTATCACGTATTGCCCGGATTTTACGCGAGCCGGACATGGTTGCAAAACTTCGCGGCACAAAAGACGCGACAGCCATCTACGCTTTTTTGACTTTGCATCCGACAAGCCACGCGGCGTAGGAAGCGAACTGAATTGACGTCAGATTGTGATGGGTTTTTGACAAAGGTGCTGGCGTTTTCAGGTGCGGTACCATTTATATTTGGCGCCTTTTTGCTGCTCAACGGAATTTCTTCGCTGCCTATGCTTGGATCTGTCGCAAAGCTTGTGCTGACATATGGCTTGGTGATTGTGTCTTTCATGGCCGGGGCTCACTGGGGCCAAAATCTTTCTGGTATCGAAGGCACGACCGGTCTCTTTTGGAAAAGCAATTTTTTGACGGTAAGTGCGTGGCTGGCATTCGCATTGCTAAAGCCGTCGACATTTGCGGTCGTTCTAATTCTGATTTTTGCCACGCTTTTCTGGATCGACAGGCGACTGGCAATTGAAGGCGTCATAAGCAAAAGCTATTTAAAAACGCGATTTGCGGTTACCGGTCTGGTATGCTTGTCACTGGCATTAACTGCCTCAGCGATCGCGTGAACACGACTGACCTGAAAACAATTTTGGCGGTCTAATTTACCAGACAGGCTCTGGCATTAAGACGTTGCTTTGAAGTGTTCAAGATGTGCCGACTATGGGCATCGAAGGTCAATATCAACGCTTTGCGCAATTTTCGCGCAAGCTACGAACCTTAATATGACATTTCTTCAACCTTGGAATGCCATATTGCGCCAACAGCTAGATATTTTTCTGCGTAGCCTTTTGGCACTTGGCGTTCGGCGACTTGCCATCCTCGCAACGATAATGGTTGTTCTCATGGCCACGATTGGATTTGCGGCAGTCTTCTTGAACAGGCCAACGTTCGAAACACTTTATGTCGGCCTCGACCGCGACGACGTCAACCGGGTGGGTATCGCGCTCTCCGAAGCCGGGTTTCGATTTGACGTCGACAGCTCTGGCTCAACGGTATTGGTAGAGGCTGGAGCTGCGAGTCGCGCAAGGATGGTGCTTGCCGAAAAAGGCTTACCGGCAAGTTCTGGCGCAGGCTACGAACTGTTCGACAATCTCGGCTCGCTCGGCCTGACTTCATTCATGCAAGAGGTCACGCGTGTCCGCGCCCTCGAGGGTGAAATCGCACGCTCAATTCAAGCTGTAAATGGCGTAAAAAGCGCACGTGTACACATTGTCATGCCAGATCGGACTGCGTTTCGCGATCGTGAAAGGAAGCATCTAAAATTGTGTTAAAGAAAACTTCGAAAACTAAGACTGCTAATGCAAATTTGATGAAAACGCTTACTTATTGACCATTTCTGATAAAAAACTTCTTTCATTAGATAAAAGACTCAACTTTTTTGACACTCGAAGATTGGGAGATATTCGATCTGACTCAAGTGAAAGACAAAATGTTTTAGATGATCAGTATGTCAATTCAGATCTCTATCGAAGTGAATAATTATTTGAATTTCCGTCAGAATTTGTTGATGGCAAATATAGTTATTCAATTCAATTTGATGATAAAGTAGTTTTTGATATTTATCATAAATTTGAATATATTTATAGAGATGTTTTGCTTTCTCAACATACATCAATATCAATTTACTTTTTTTCGAAAATATACGGAATAATAGATATTTGTATTTCAACCGAAAAAGATAAAATGAAAATCAATATAGGCGTCTCGAATCGGGATTTTCTTGATAAAATTCTGAAGAAGCAATCTGAAATATTCAATCTTATGGAAGAACAGAATCTTTCTGTCTCCTCATTGAACTTTATCTGCCAAAACGATGAATTAGATAGTATAGAATCAAATTGTCAAAAATTTAACATTGTTCCATCCGAAAAATATTCATTAAAAACTGAGGAAAGCAAAGACAAATTATTAAAATTTCTTAAAGCTATCGAAAATTGCTTAGATTCGTAATCCTAAAATTTGCAAAGAACTTTTATAAGCATTACAATTTATAATTTCTTAGGCTTAAAGACTTTTCCCAGCTTAATGCAGTACGGACGATGAATTCCAAATTATCAAACTTTGGTACCCACCCCAATTCGGACTTTGCCCTGTCTGCGTTTGCGATAACAGATATAGCGTCACCCGGTCGGCGGTTTGCAATATCAACTTTAAAATCATTTCCGGAAACTTTTTTGACAGTGTTGATAACATCAAGAACGGAGAACCCGCGGCCATAGCCGCAATTTGCTACCAAGCTTTGTCCACCAGCGCGCAGCCGTTGTAACGCAAGGTAATGGACGGCTGCGAGATCTGAAACATGGATATAATCGCGATAGCAGGTACCATCGGGCGTCGGATAGTCCGTGCCAAATATTTGCATGGACGGGCGCTTTCCCGTTGCTGTTTCGCAGGCCGCCTTGAGAAGATGCGTAGCGCCTTTTGTTGACTGGCCAGTGCGACCATGCGGATCTGCGCCTGATACATTAAAGTATCGAAGCGCAGAATATCTGAAATCATGAACCGCAGCGACGTCCGAAAGCATCATTTCGGTCATTAGTTTTGAACGACCATATGGGGATTCCGGGTGAAGGAGTGCCTCTTCCGATACGGGGCTATCGCCGACGTTTCCATAGACTGCGGCTGTCGATGAAAAGATGAACTTGTCAACGTTGTGTCTCACTGCATGTTCGATAAGTGTCCGCGATTTTGCAGTATTGTTTTCATAGTAAGAGAGTGGATCAGCGACGGAGTCCGGTACAACAACGGAGCCGGCAAAGTGAATAATCGATTCGACCGGATATTTTACAAATAGCATCTCAAGAAATTTTCCATCGCCGATGTCACCAATTTCAAGGTTGGCTTCAGGTGCTACCGCCCAATCAAATCCTGTAGAGAGCCTATCGGCAACGACAACATTTTCACCCGCGTTAACCAGATGCCAGACCATATGGCTGCCGATGTAGCCAGCCCCGCCCGTGACTAGAATTGCCATGTCTCGCCTCGTGTGATGCGCCGCTTGTCCGACTTTTTGAGTTTTGATTCAATGCTCCGCGGCTTCCACCGTAGAAAAAACGGCAGAATAAATCGTAAAGCCGGTCTTGCGAATTCCGTCAGCCTCGGCTGCAGCGACTGTATTTGTTGCATTTCAATCTTCGCGAAAGGCTCTGGAAAAAGAATCCGTCAAAGGCCTCACAAGATACTCAGCAAACGTGCGGTCTCCTGTTGAGATGAAAGCCTCAACCGGCATGCCAGGGTATACTTGTTCCGGCGCTATTTCTTTTGGCAATTTGTCGATATGCAGCCTCACCGCATAGTAAGGTTGACGTGTTGCATCGTCGATCAATCTATCCGGCGAGATGAATGTAACTTTGCCTGCCACTTCGGGCGTAGATCTCGCATTCAGTGCCACAAAGCGCAGGCGCGCTGCCTGGCCAATGCGGATTGAATCAACCTGCCTTGGGTCCATTTTAGCCTCGACAATAAGATCACTGGTGGTTGGCAAAAGCTCTAGCAGTGTTTCTCCCGGGCGCACAACACTGCCTCTGCTGTTGAAGTTCATTCGGATGACAATGCCATCTACAGGCGCCGTCACCACCGTTCGAGCCAACACGGATTGGGCTGCGATAATTTGCTCATTGTAGTCTGCTTCCTGTCGCCGGATATCGGTCAAGTCTTTCGAAGCCTGCTCAATCCGCTGAGTTGTCGCCCGATCAATTTGTTGCTTTGCCTCGCCGATCTGGGTTTTAGCACTGGCTATATTCGACGTAACCGAGCCTATCTGACCCAGAAGTTCAGCTTGATTGCGCATCAACGCCGTAAATTGAGATCGATCCGTCAGCCCCTTATCCAACAACGCTTTCTTACGCGAGATTTCTTCAACAACAATAGTCTGTTGGTCCTCTGCCGCCTTTTTCTGCGCTTCCAGGCCGGATATCGAATCCTCCAATGCGTCTACCCGTTGCTGCAATATGCTGAGTTCGGATTCATGCCGACGCAGGCCCGTTTGAAAATCGTTGGTCTGCTCGCCAATGATTTCTACGATATCCGGATCAGTTGCATTTTGAAGTTCGGGATTAAAGGCGAGTTCTGATTTGCCATCCCGCTCTGCCTTTAGACGCGCAGCGCGGGCTTCAAACGACGACTTAGCTTTGGTCAGTCTGTTCAATTGTGATTGTGGCACTGTCTGATCGAGTTTGTACAAAGCTGAGCCGGCTTTCACGCGATCTCCTTCTTGAACGAAGACTTTCTCAATTGTCCCACCTTCAAGATGTTGAACAGCCAGATTCTTTCCTGCGGCAGCAATAACACCGGAGGCGACCGCAGCGCCGTCCAGTGGCGCTGTGAAGCCCCAGATGCCAAAAAGAAGCATAAATGTGCCAAGCGTTCCATACGCAGCCAAGGCTATTTTTCGTGTAGAAGTCGGGACTTCGCGGGACCATTCCGAATAATCGCCGACCACACTCATTGCAGTTTTTCCTGACTGGTCGGTGCCATGTTTGGCAAAGCGCCGGTCGTAAGTTGTGCTGTGGATTGCTGCCTTTGGATAAATTCGCGAAGCTTTGCATTTTGCTTCTCAACTATTTTTTCACGCGGGCCATAGTCTTCGATTTGGCCGTCGCGAATGATCATCAGATTGTCCAATTTATCCGTACTGGTTTTGCGCTGGGTGACCAAAACGACGGTGATGCCGTCTGCCTTTGCTTGCTGCAATGCACGATCCAACGCCGCGTCTCCCTCTGCATCCAGGTTGGAGTTCGGCTCATCGAGCACGAGTAGTCTTGGCGAACCGTAGAAAGCCCTTGCAAGTCCGACTCGCTGTCTCTGCCCCCCGGAAAGCGCCATACCGCCGGGCCCAAGCAATGTGCCATATCCAGACGGCAGTCCAAGAATCATGTCATGCACCTGAGCTTTGCTGGCCGCCATTACGATATTCTCGTCAGTTGCATCGGGCGAAAAACGGGCAATATTTTGAGCGACTGTTCCAGGTAGCAAGTCCGCATCCTGCGCCAGATAACCGATAAATTTTCCCAGTCTGTCGCGATCCCATTGTCTGATATCCGCTTTGTCAATCCGGATATTGCCTTGTGTCGGATCGATCGCCCCGCAGATCAATCTGGCCAAAGTTGATTTTCCTACGCCACTTGCGCCAATCAAACCAACGGACGAGCCGGCGGGTATTCGAAACGAAAGACGCTTTATCAATGGCTCGCCGGTCTTGCGGCTTTGCGGCATGTAAATGAGGTTTTCGACTATTATCTCGCCCTTCGGTTCGGGCAAATCTGTCTTCGGCGCAAGAGCCATGTCAGCATGCGACAATGCCTTTTGCAGCCTTTCCCAAGCAAGGCGAGCGTCAAAAATCTGGCGCCAGCCAGCAACAAGCTGGTCAATTGGCTGTATCGCGCGACCAGAGACCATCGAAGTGGCGAAAATCATACCAGGTGTCATTTTACCATCGACAACCAGCCAGGCGCCAACGCCCATAATTGCAATTTGAAGAAGCAGCCGGATTGACCGCGAAAGGCCACCATACCAAGCATTGATGGATGTTGTTTCATCAACAGATAGCAATGCTTGCGCTTCTGCCTTGCCCCAAATTCCGACCGTGTTTCGCGCCATTCCCATGGCTCGTATAGTTTCGGCACTGCGTGTAAATGCTTGCGCCGAAGCCATCGCCTTCATAGCGTTTTCTGCAGTCTTTTTACCAGAATCTTCGACACCGCGTTGGTTTGCCCAAGCGATAAGCGACACGATAACCAGACCAGCCAAGGTCAGCAAAAACAGATATGGATGAATGAATACCAACAAAAGCAGGAACACAGGTACGAAAGGAAGGTCAAACAGGCTTTGTAGGATACGTGAGCTGATAAAATTTCGAACTGTGGCCAGATCACGCAATGGCTGCGTATCACCAAGTTCAGCATTTTGACTGTGTGAACCTGCAAGAAAGGCGGCAGAACCGAGTTCGCTTTCTAGCCGGATCGCCAAACGCGACGCATAAAGCTGCCTGAAAACCTCAAGCAGACCCAATACCGCAACTGCGGCAAAGGTGATCATTGATAAAAATGCCAAGGTATTCAAGCTCGATGATGGCAGAACCCGATCATACACCTGCAGCATGTATATGGGCTGGGTAAGAAGCAAGATGCTGATCACAAATGATATGATTCCGATATCGACCATTCCACGGAGCAAGAATTTTCGGACTGCTTCTTTTTTCATGAATTCAACCTGAAAATTGATTTCCTGGCACGCATCAGATCACCATCGGGTGCCAGGCATTATATCAAACAAAATACCTGTGATAGCGTAATTATTGGGCAACCACACTTCTTGTCCAAGCCCGATTTTCGACTTCATGTGTTTTTGCTTATCCAACTGACTAACCTGTCCGCAGCAGAGGAAATGTCATCCAGTTTCCGGTTAAAACATATGCGGAAATAGCTATCCGCGCCCTGACCAAAGGCAGATCCTGGAGCAATTCCCAAACTGACCTGATCGACCATTGAAAAGGCCGCAGATTTGGAATCTTTGATACCATCAAGACTGAAAAACAGATAAAAAGCGCCGTCTGGCGGAAAAACCTGTGCTTTTTTTGTTGCCATAAGTGCTTCGCAAAGGATGTCGCGCGCCCGGTGCGCTCGCTCCACTTGCATTTGGATAAATCCGTCGCCTAAATCGAGTGCCGCAACTGCACCTTTTTGGATAAACTGGGCAACGCCGGATGTGGAATATTGGATGAGATTTTCGAAAACTTGGGCAAGGCTCGGATGAACAGTCAACCAGCCAACCCGCCATCCAGTCATCGCCCAATTTTTTGAGAAACTGTTGACAAAAATGATTTGATCGTCGGGCTCCATCACATCGAGAAATGAGGCAGCGCGTGCACCGTTATAATAGAAAAGTGCGTAGATTTCGTCTGCGATAATCCAGATGCCATGCTTGCGGGCGAGCGCCAGAATTGCACGCAGTTCTTCCCGGCCTGCTGTCCATCCAGTCGGATTTGATGGACTGTTTATGAATATTGCCTTGGTCTTGCTGGAGATCGCCGCGCTCAGAGAAGAAAAATCGAGTGACCAACCGTCGACTCCAAAATCAAGTCGAACTGAGACAGGCCTTGCGCTGGCAATACCTGCCGCCGCTGCAAAGTTTGGCCATGCCGGCGAAAAATAAACGACTTCGTCGCCATTGCCTGCAATTGCCTGAAGTGCCAACTGAATTGCCTGCATACCGGAGCCGGTCACAAGAAAGCTCTCAGATGTCAGTTTCGTTGAGAATTGGCGATTGTGGTAGCGCGCAAGGGCTTCACGTAACTCCGGAATGCCGCGCTGCCACGTGTAGAAAGTTTCTCCGGCATTCAGGGCATCAATGGCGGCTTTGCGGATGAAATCCGGCGTGGGCAAATCTCCCTCGCCCGCCCAAAGCGGTAACATTCCTTCTTTGTTACGCCCATGATTCATGACAGCGACAATGCCGCTTTCCGGAGCGTTGCGCGCGTCGTCTCGAAGAATATCCACCAGTCCCATATGCCGCTCCAAATCACCCAACCGTATGACTGTGATATTCTAAAATCCAAAGAAAAACCCCCGAATGTTGAAATCTAACTTTCGGGGGTCCATTCAAATAGCCGGGGCTTTTTGGTAGTCTGAAATCTTATTTCTTGGCGCCCTTGGCGAGCAGGTCGCGAATTTCACCAAGCAAAACTTCTTGAGCAGGCGGCGCTGCAGGCGCAGCTTCCGGAACTGGCTTCTTCATGCTGTTCAAAGCCTTGACGACCATGAATAGTACCCAGGCAATTATCATAAAATTGATCACCAAAGTGATGAAATTGCCATAAGCGAGCGTTGGCCCGGCCTCTTGTGCCGCCTTCAGCGAAGTTGCAACTGGGACATCGGTCAACTGCACAAACTTGTTCGAAAAATCTGCGCCACCAGTGATGCGGGCAATGATCGGCATGAGTATGTCGTTGACGACAGAATTGACCAGACCGCCGAAAGCCCCGCCTATGATCACACCGATGGCGAGATCAACCATATTGCCCTTCATGGCAAACTCTTTGAATTCTTTTAGCATCTTAGTCCTCCGATACTGTCCCCGCAGACCATGCGGTTTCCCCTATAAAGCAGGCGACCCCTGCTCGACGGCACGCATAGCACAACCAAAAATCATTGTAAGTACCACCGTTGGTGTCTTTTTTGGCGTATAAGCAGCGTTTGAACAGGTTAAACTATTGCCTTGATAGACTTTTGTTGCAGACAATGATTGCCTTAAGTCTGGAATATCCAAACAGGCAAAACATTGACAGAAACCGTCGTCCTTATCAGCGCCATCTTATATGTGTTGCTGCTTTTCGGCATCGCCAGCTATGGCGACCGGCGGGGTCAACGCGGCGGCAATAATCGCCCGCGGCCTTACGTCTATGCCTTCAGCTTGGCAATATATTGCACGTCTTGGACGTTTTTCGGGTCAGTCGGATTGGCTGCAGAACGGGGCCTTGAGTATCTGGCGATCTACATCGGACCAATACTTGTCTTCACGTTTGGCTATCGCTTTCTGAGACGCATCATTCGCCTCGCAAAATCAGAGCGCATTACCTCCGTTGCTGACATGCTGGCGGCGCGATATGGAAAAAGCTTTGGTGTTGCTTCGCTTGCCACCTGCATCGCGGCGTTGGCCGCTGTTCCGTATATCGCCATTCAACTCAAAGCGATTTCCACTTCGTTTGACCTGTTCACCAGACATCTCGGCGGGACCATGATGGCAGGTGAGTTTGTAATTGCCGATTTTTCATTTCTGGTCGCAGCAGCTTTGGGACTTTTTGCCATCCTGTTTGGCACACGCCATGCCGATGCAACGGAGCATCAAAATGGTTTGATTCTGGCAGTTGCGGTCGAATCGGTCATCAAACTGACTGCGTTTCTCGCTGCAGGTATTGCAGTCACATTTTTCCTGTTTGGCGCACCACATGACGTCTTCGCAACGATGCGGGCAAACCCGGCTGTTGAAGCCGCGCTGAATTATCAAACGCCAATCTCTACATGGCTCGTGTTGATCTGCTTATCTGGATTTGCGATAATTTTATTGCCACGCCAATTCCATGTGATGATCGTTGAGAACCGCGACGAGCGCGAATTGCGGACGGCAGCATGGCTATTTCCGGTCTACCTGGTCGCCATAAATCTCTTCGTCCTACCGATAGCGCTTGCAGGCCTTATTCATCTGCCGCTCGGCACGCCTGCAGATTTGTTCGTTTTGGCGTTGCCATTATCCACAGGTGCCAACTGGTTATCCCTGCTGATTTTTATTGGCGGCCTTTCGGCGGCGACCGCAATGGTGATTGTTGCGACAGTCGCGCTGTCGATCATGATTTCAAATGACCTTGTGTTGCCCCTCATGTTAAGGCGCTACGCCGGCAAGGAACGTGGTCGCGATGAAGATTTGCCTTCTACAATTTTGAACGTAAGGCGCGCGGCGATCTTTTTCATCATGCTTGCGGCTTATGCGTATTATCGTGAAGCAGCGAGCAATTATCGCCTCGCTTCCATTGGCCTCATCAGTTTTGCTGCGATTGCGCAATTTGCACCTGCGTTTGTCGGAGGCTTAATTTGGCGAAGCGCCAACGCCCGCGGTGCGATGCTTGGCATGGGCGTTGGTATCGTCTTATGGTTTTTTACATTGCTGCTCCCGACGATTGCAGGTGCTGACAACAGCATTGTGCAAAATGGATTGTTTGGATTTGCAGCGCTCCGGCCGCAGCATCTTTTTGGATTGGAGACGGATGCATTAACTCATGGCGTTATATGGAGCGTTTCATTCAATTTGATTATATTCGTGCTTGGCTCTTTGTCACGCATGGCAACCCCACTCGAGCGCATTCAAGCTGCTGTTTTTGTGCCACGCGATGTAACGCCGATGCCAAACCTGAGGCGCCTTCGTACACTTGTCACCATTGACGATTTGAAGGCAACAATCGCCCGCTACCTTGGCGCAGAGCGTACGGAGCGATCGTTTCAGTCCTTCGAGAAACGGGAGGGCCGCACAGTTTCTCGCAATGCGTCAGCTGATCTTGCAACCATCCGATTTGCTGAGCAACTGCTTGCAAGTGCGGTTGGTTCGTCATCAGCTAGGTTGATACTTTCCCTACTATTTCAGCGAAACGATCAATCCAGCCGCAATGCGTTTCGCTTGCTGGACGACGCGTCTGAGGCCCTTCAGCAAAATCGTGATTTGCTGCAGATTGCGCTTGATCAGATGGAGCAAGGCATAACGGTATTTGATCGTGAATTCAGACTGACCTGTTGGAATCGGCAGTTCAGGACGCTGTTTGATTTGCCGGATGAATTCGGACAGGTGGGAACGACGCTCAAATCGATCCTCGATCATTTGATTGAACGCGGAGACATCGAAACGGATTCAAACAAGACCACCATCAACCGCCTGACCCGGTTCGGCGTGCCATGGCAGGTCGAATTGGCAACGAGCAAGCGCATCATCGAAATCCGGTCAA
Source organism: Phyllobacteriaceae bacterium (assembly GCA_031377485.1). GTDB lineage: Bacteria > Pseudomonadota > Alphaproteobacteria > Rhizobiales > Rhizobiaceae > JANMEX01. The sequence continues at coordinate 872 of JANMEX010000482.1, read as the reverse complement.
ACCAGATGCCCGATGGCGGGATTGTGGCGACCTATACAGACATTACCCAGCGTGTGCTTGCAGACGAAGCGCTCAAGAAAATAAACGAAAGTCTTGAGCAGCGTGTGGACACCCGTACGGCCGAACTCAGCCGGGTCAATACGGAACTTGCAAAAGCACAAAGCCTTGCAGAAGAGGCCAACCTTGGCAAAACGCGATTTCTTGCGGCCGCAGGCCATGATATTTTACAGCCTTTGAACGCCGCTCGTCTTTATAGCGCTTCGCTGAGTGAGAAGCTTGGTACTGGCGAAAATGAAGAGATCGTCGGCAAGATCGAATCGTCTCTGGATTCTGTCGAAACAATTCTTGGCGCCGTTCTCGACATTTCCCGCCTCGACACGGGCGCGATGAAACCAAATGCCACGACTTTTCCTGTCGGCGCGCTGCTTAGGCAGATCGAAACCGACTTTGTGCCACTTGCTCGAAAGAAGGGTCTGAAATTCAAAGTCGTCTCTTCTTCGTTCCACATACGGACCGACAGAAATCTGTTGCAGCGCCTGGTGCAAAACCTGGTTTCGAACGCAATCAAATATACACGTACCGGAGGCATAGTGGTCGGCGTCAAGCGCCGCGGAAGTCAAATTGAAATACAGGTGGTCGACAGCGGGATCGGAATCGCACAGGACAAATCAAGGACAGTCTTTCGTGAATTTACCCGGCTTGAAGAAGGTGCACGCGAGGCTGAAGGGCTGGGTCTTGGACTTTCCATTGTAGACCGCATCTCACGTGTCCTGAAACTGCCGCTGACAATGAAATCGACTATCTTCAGAGGTACGTTGATGGCCGTGACGGTTGTCCCGGTTGCAGCGGCAAACGACTATGTTGAACAACCA
>JANMEX010000478.1:0-1762 GCA_031377485.1 Phyllobacteriaceae bacterium | reverse complement strand
CCGCCAACCGTGCAAAACATCGCCACTACGACCATTGCTATGGCAAGAAATTTCGGCAATCCGCGCTTCTGCAGCCCCTTCACCACAGGGGTAAGAAGAAATGTGAACAAGACGGCAAGTGAGACGGGAACAAGGAACTCTCTCCCGAAATACAGAATGCCGCAGGCGAAAACAAAAATGATCAAGACATTAGCCGCAAAAGCGACTTTATCATCTTTCGTGCTTTCGCGGAAAAATGCTGCTGGCAGTGGTCTCATCGAAGTACCTAAATCTTTCGAGGGAAGCAAAACTGCCACTTTTAGGCAAGCTTTCGCGGTAATATAGCATGTTAAAAAACGCAAAAAGATTGCGTCAGTGTCGCGTGCTCAAGTGGACTTCTGCTTTGATCCAGCGCTCTTGCCATCCGAGCTTTTTGACCTTTCGTCAAAGCGCGCAGCACCTTTTTTCAAAGGATGACCTGTCTCGGATTCCACCGCGATTTCTTCCTTTTTTGTTTCCTTCAGAAGTGACGAAGCGGCAGACTTTCCGGCGGGCGTGGGTGCATTTTTAACTGACATGACAAGCTCCTTAGTCAACAGCCGGGCCACATGTGTTTGCACTATTTTCAAAAGTGGTTCGTGCCCGCTTACCTCAAAACGTCGCATCAATGTATTTGTTCCCGCGATTGCTTGGGTCGTTGCGATACATTTTATAGCTGCCCGGGATGTTTGCTAAAGTGTGGGCGATGTGCCCAATCGAAATGAAATTCTTGCCACTCGCAATTGGCACGCAGTAAACTGAAAATCGTCTTACAGGCCGCCAACTTGCCATCTGTTGCCTATGATCTGGCGTAGGAAAAAACTGGATGCAACCGTCGTCCCGCTCAGCGCAAATGCGCGTGCAAAGCATCACTTTTTTACAGCGCAACGCTGTTCAGGACGTCGAACTTCGATCCCGGTTTGTAAAGATTTCCGATTGATATCCGGCCATCGTCTATCTGCCGCGGTAAACGAAAGGCGTCCCGTTTTCAGTTGGTATTGCTGACGTGATATTTTCGATTATTCCATGAAGGGGCGAACGGGAACAAACCGGATCCGTTGCTGCCGGATCATTGGCAATTGCCATAGCCTGACAACGGCAGCCGCCAAAATCGAGATTGCGCCTGTCGCAACTCTTGCAAGGTTCTTGCATCCAATCAAATCCCCGAAAGGCGTTGAAAGCTTTGCCGTCAAACCATATTTCGGCCAGCTTGCGGTCCCGCACGGAATCGAACTCGAGGCCTTTGATGGTTTCCGCTGCATGGCACGGCAAGACTTTGCCCGTGGGGTCAACATTCAAGCCTGTTCGTCCCCAGCCACCCATACAGGCTTTCGGGTAAGTCGCATGATAATCCGCAGGCACATAATCAATGACAAGTACGCCCATCAATCGCTCGCGCGCCGCTTGAATGATGTCAGTGGCGATGGTCGCCTGTTCGCGCGTCGGCATCAATTGATTGCGATTTGCCTGCGCCCATCCGTGAAACTGCACCGTGGCAACTTCCAGTCTCCGTGCACCGAGTGTGACGGCGAGTGCGATCATTTCTTCCAACCGATCAAAGTTTTGCCGGTGGCACACCGCATTGACCGTCAAGGGAATATCGCGCTCGCGCACCCATTCGGCGACGGCGATCTTCCGGTCATATCCGCCGCGATAATTGGCGACCTTATCCGCCATCGCGGCATCTACCCCTTGAATTGAAAGCTGGACGTGATCCAGCCCCGCTTCCTGCAGCCCGTCCATG
>JANMEX010000456.1:0-2206 GCA_031377485.1 Phyllobacteriaceae bacterium | reverse complement strand
CTGACCGGGCGCGGCGAGGATGCGGAAATCACCACCTATCTCGAACAGGCAATGACCTCCGAGTTGCAAGGCAATGTGATTGACCTTTGCCCGGTTGGCGCGTTGACCGCCAAGCCGATGGCCTTCCAGGCCCGTCCTTGGGAATACAACAAGACCGAGAGCATCGACGTTATGGACGCCGTCGGCTGCGCGATCCGCGTGGACACCCGTGGCCGCGAAGTCATGCGCCTGCTGCCGCGCGTAAATGAAGCGGTCAATGAGGAATGGATTTCCGACAAGACCCGATTCATCGCCGATGGTTTGCGCACCCAGCGTCTCGACAAGCCTTACATCCGCAAGGGTGGCAAGCTGCAGTCGGCGTCTTGGGCAGAAGCTTTTGACGCCATCGCTAAAGCTGTTGCCAAGACAAGCGGCGACAAGATCGGCGCGATTGCCGGTGATTTGGCTGCCGTCGAAGAGCTTTACGCGCTCAAGCAATTGATGACGTCACTCGGCTCGGCCAACATGGATTGTCGTCAAGACGGCGCGGCGCTCGACCCGTCGCTTGGCCGTGGGTCATACATTTTCAACGCCGGCATCGAAGGCATCGAAAACGCAGACGCAGTGTTGTTGATTGGTTCCAACCCGCGCGTCGAAGCAGCCATTCTCAATGCCCGCATCCGCAAAGCCTGGCGCGCCAGCGGCATGCCCATTGGCGTGATCGGCGAAGGCGGCGAACTTAGATATAACCATGAACTGCTTGGTGCAGGCGTCGAAACCCTGCAGGAACTGGCAGACGGCAAGGGCAAATTCTTTTCCGTCTTGAAGAAGGCCGCGCGCCCGCTGATCATCGTCGGGCAGGGCGCTCTCGCCCGTGCTGATGGCGCAGCCGTACTCGGCCTCGCGGCAAAACTCGCGATCAACATAAAGGCAGTCTCGGCAGAGTGGAATGGCTTTGCCGTGCTTCACACCGCAGCTGCCCGCGTCGGTGCGCTCGACATTGGATTTGTGCCGGGCAAGGGCGGCAAGGATGTGTCGGCCATGATGGGTGCGATGGACGTGCTTTTCCTCGCAGGCGCTGATGAGTTGTCATCTGAAAAGATCGGCAACGCATTTGTCGTCTACATGGGCACGCACGGCGACAACGGAGCGCACCGCGCGGATGTGATCTTGCCGGGTTCCGCCTACACCGAAAAATACGGCACCTATGTTAACACCGAAGGGCGTGTCCAGATGACGACGCGCGCCGGGTTCGCACCGGGCGATGCCAAGGAAGACTGGGCGATCCTGCGGGCGCTGTCGGATGTGCTGGGCAAAAAGCTTCCATTTGATTCGCTTGGCCAGCTCCGCGCCGCGCTTTACGCTGAATATCCGCATCTTGCAGCGCTTGGCACGGTCAAGGCCGGATCGCCTGACGATATCGCCAAAGTTGCCAAGCTTGGCGGACGTATCAACAAGGCGCCGTTCACAGGCGCTGTCACAGACTTTTACCTGACCAACCCGATCGCCCGCGCATCGGCGGTCATGGCCGAATGTTCGGCACTCGCCAAAAGCGGGTTCCGGCAGGCCGCAGAATGACCGTTAAGGGATTGAACTGATGGACGACATGGTTGCAACTTATCTGATCCCCGGGCTGATCATTCTCGGCAAATCGGTGCTGCTTTTGGTCGCGCTGCTGATTTTTGTGGCGTTCATCTTGCTTGCCGACCGCAAGATCTGGGCCGCGGTCCAGTTGCGTCGCGGTCCCAATGTCGTCGGCCCGTTCGGCCTTCTGCAGTCGTTCGCTGATTTGCTGAAATTTGTTTTCAAGGAACCGGTCATTCCGGCAGGCGCAAACAAGGGCGTGTTCCTGCTCGCCCCGCTCGTCACTTGCACCCTGGCGCTCGCCGGCTGGGCGGTGATCCCGGTCAATCTCGGCTGGGTGATCGCCGACATCAACGTCGGCATCCTCTACATTTTCGCCATCTCCTCGCTGATGGTCTACGGCGTCATCATGGCGGGGTGGTCCTCAAATTCGAAATACCCATTCCTGGCGGCGCTACGCTCGGCCGCGCAGATGGTGTCCTACGAAGTCTCCATCGGCTTTGTCATCATCACGGTCCTGCTGTGCGTCGGCTCGCTCAACATGTCGGCGATTGTCGACGCGCAGGACGGCAATTGGGGCATGTTCAACTGGTTCTGGCTGCCACTATTGCCGATGTTCGTGATCTTCTTCATCTCCGCGTTG
>JANMEX010000449.1:0-8020 GCA_031377485.1 Phyllobacteriaceae bacterium | reverse complement strand
GAGCCGGTTGACGGCTTCATGAAGTCGCTCGGTGAACTGTTTGAAGGCACCAAAACCGGGATTACCGAGGAGAACCTCCAAAGCCGCGCCCGCGGCACTATCCTGATGGCGATATCGAACAAGTTTGGCTCAATGGTGGTCACCACAGGCAACAAGTCTGAAATGTCTGTCGGCTACTGTACACTCTATGGCGATATGAACGGCGGCTACAATCCGATAAAAGACCTGTATAAAATGCAGGTCTACAAATTGTCCGCCTGGCGCAATGACAACGTGCCGCCCGGTAGCCTTGGGCCGTCGGGTATGGTCATCCCGCAAAGCATTATCGACAAGGCACCATCAGCCGAATTGCGCCCGAACCAGACGGATCAGGATTCTCTGCCGCCATATCCGGTACTCGATGATATTCTTGAATGTCTCGTTGAGCATGAGATGAGCATCAGCGAAATCGTTGCAAAGGGCCATGACAAGGCAACAGTCGAGCGCATGGAAAACCTGCTTAACATCGCCGAATACAAGCGTCGGCAGGCCGCGCCCGGCGTGAAGATCAGCCGCAAATATTTCGGCCGCGATCGCCGCTATCCTATCACGAACCGGTTTCGCGACCGGCATTGAGGGCTGTTGGTTCGGTTTGAAGGCAGGATTCGCAGATATGCTTGGCACGTGTATGCTGGCTAAGCTTTGATTCGGGTATTTTTGTAATCCGTAAAATTCTAACCGTGTCGCCAACCGTATATTTTCGCCTGTTCATTAGTGTTGAAAGCAACATTGGGGGCCGTGAGGTTGCAAAACGTCCGAAGTGCGAATTCTTCTTGGATGGCGGGTCATTCATTTGACCCGGCGACGCCACTGGAAAATTCACCCGATTTCGGCCTCGCACTGTTCCAACTCGTTGTGCGTGAGATCGACACCAGGGTCAGCAATTGCCCCGGCGACTTGATCGCCGCGCTGGCATACCTCACGGGGCGCATCGTCCAAAGGACTGCATTCCGTGAAATGCCCGAAACATTCTCCGCTCATCAATCAGCCAATGGCTTGATATTCCTGCGCAATGACTGGGTAACGAGCAAACTGGGCGCACTGCGCACCGGATCATTGGCTTCCGTCCTGATAGATGCCGCAGTCCTTTCCGGGGCACGATCATTTCCGGATTTTGCAAGCGTTCGCCAAGACGCGCTGGAAGCCATGCAGCGCCGCGGTGGTTTTGATTGCCGCGCAAACGCGCTGACGACAGCTCCAGAGGAACTGGCTGGCGAAGTCCAAACTGACGTTGACGGTTTGTTGTTTGATGCAGATGACCGCTCGCTCTTGGTCAAAGCCTCGATCGATGCTTGCGGCCACGCAATTAGTTACATGCGCCATCGAATACCGCCGGTCGATGCTGCTGAGCTCGCACTAAGCATCGCTTACTATGCTGGCTGGGTTGATCAGCGCAAAACCGGTAGGTCACAGTTGCGAAGTTGAGCGGCTTGGATTAACCCCGTCTTCATGAGCATCGTCACACGTTTCGCGCCGTCTCCAACCGGCTATATCCACATCGGCAACGCCCGAACCGCTGTCGCAAACTGGCTGTTCGCCAAGGGCAGGGGTGGCAAATTCATCCTGCGTCTGGATGACACCGACGTAGAGCGATCCAAGCTCGAATATGCCAACGCAATCGAGCGTGACCTTAAGTGGTTTGGCATCATTCCAGACGAATTCTATCGGCAATCCGAGCGGTTTGCGATCTATGTTCGAGAAGCTGAAAAGCTCAAAGCTATCGGCCTGCTCTACCCTTGTTATGAGACAGCAGAAGAGCTGGATCTGCGCCGAAAACTGCGTCTGGCACGCAAACTTCCGCCGGTCTACGGCCGCGAGGCATTGAAGCTGACCGCAGACGACCGCGCCAAGCTCGAAAGCGAAGGCAAGCGACCACACTGGCGCTTTTTGCTACCGAATTTTGCCGATGATCCGTTTAAACCGGTACGCACTGAAGTTCACTGGGACGATATGGTACGCGGCCGCCAGACAGTTGATCTGGCCTCGCTGTCTGACCCGGTTCTGATCCGCGAGGATGGCACCTGGCTCTACACGATGCCGTCGGTCGTCGATGACATTGATCTGGGCATCACCCACGTTATTCGCGGTGAAGATCATGTGACAAATACCGGCGCACAGATAGCGCTGTTCCGCGCACTCGGTGCCGAACCACCGGTCTTCGGCCATCACAATCTGTTGACGACGATCAGCGGCGAGGGGCTTTCCAAGCGCACGGGCGCATTGTCAATTGGCTCACTCGCCGACGCCGGGTTCGAACCCGAAGCGGTCGCCTCCTTGGCTGTATTGACCGGGACATCAGATAATGTCGAAGCGCAGACAACACTTGAAGAGCTTGGCAAACTCTTTGATTTGTCTCACGTTTCCAAATCAGCGGCGAAGTTCGATCCGGCTGAATTGGTCACGCTAAACAAGAGCCTCGTACATAAGATGTCGTTCGGCGCGGTACAGCCGAGACTGGCAGCCATGGGCATTTCTGGCGATAAGGCTGAGGCTTTCTGGCAAGCTGTACGGCCAAATCTGGAAAAGGTGAAAGATGCATCAGATTGGTGGCAGGTTGTCACCGTTGCCAAATCTGACGAAGAGAGCGTCGCCGATGAGGATTTGGATTTTGTGCGCAAAGCTTTTGACTATTTGCCTGAAGGTGCATTCAACCCTGATAGCTGGAAAACTTGGACTGCCGCTGTAAAGACGGCATCCGGAAGGTCGGGTAAAGGCCTCTTCATGCCTTTGCGCATTGCCCTTACTGGACGGTCACACGGCCCGGAACTGGCAGCACTTCTGCCTTTGATTGGGCGGGAAGATACACTGGTCCGACGACCCTGATCTTTCGCCCGCTGTTCAAATCCGCACTTGGCGATTTGCCTTGGATCAACCCGGATATCGCTGTTGGATCAAGATTACCCGCGCGGTTCAGTGCAGTTTCAGCGTCTTCCAACACATCCGGTTTTATCGAAGGCAATGGAACCCAGCTAATCTTGCCTTTGGCACCAGCATCTCCATATTCGCCTTCAACTGCAGTCGATTGTTGTGCCTGACAGGTGCAGCCCGGCGTCGAACCAATTCCGTCAATCCGGTATTTGAAGGCCGTTGGCATGCTTGTGTAGGGCTCTTGCGCAAGACTGATCATTTGTTCAGGCTCTTGATCCGGGATGCTGTGGTAATACAGTTTTGTTTCTGCGCCGGGGCACATCGCTGAGCAAGACTTTTCGTCGTCACCAAAGTGACTGCTGGTGGTCGAAAACGAAACCGGGAAATAATAGCCGTCACAGGTGCGCACGCACAGTGTACGGAAAGTGCCGCCGGGGCCTACATCTTCAGTCCCATCACCATTTCCGTTGATCACTTTGACTGAATGCTGAGGTGAAATCTCTCTGACATTAGCCGATGCGACGCTATCGTTTTCCGGCTGATCGATCACTTCACCGCCGAAAATCTGGCTGAGCAGACCTCTTCGCTCGCGCACGACAGGTGCGGGAAGCGTGCGTTTTTTTGCTGACACTTCAATGACTTGCCCATAGCAGTCATTGGCATCAAGTGCTGCGCGAATCCGCGCTTTGGAAAGTTCACCGCCGCCACCTGCATTGGCTTTGTTCTGCAGCTTGGCAAGATTGCCTTCCATCTTGCGGATGGTCACATTCAGCCTCGAACATGATCCGCCGTCATTGTTGCCGCCGAATAAGAGGAACGACCCGCCACAGCCGGCGCGGCGCGCTTGCGAACGGGCGATCTGCAACTGCTGCGCCTGCGCACGTGCTGCATTTTGAAATTTTGGATTCCCGCCTGAATTCTGACCGCCCACCGACGCCAGTTGTCGTTCGAGCTTGACGCAGATCGATGGGCGCGCAGAAGCGTCAGCACCAGCAAATGACAGCGCTGATACGGCCATCGCCACAATTGCCCAAAAACGGGTGCCGGACATACGCTTCAACATGAACCTCAACGCAAAACCTAGGGGTAAAATGGGTGCACCTTTGGGTGCTACCTCAGCGCGTGCATCAATGGTCCAAATCCGAACAATTGTAAACAAATTCTGTCGTTCAGGGTAACCAAACATCCCTAATCGGAATTCCGCCTCGACGACCACCGAAAGCCTGGAATTTTTGACAGAATTAACCCGCTAAATGTTCTTGTGCTTTTGCGTTGAAGCCTCGACGACTGCCAGCGCTGTCATGTTGACAACTCCGCGCGATGTCACTGTTTGCGATAGAATATGGGCCGGTTGCGCCACCCCAAGCAGGATCGGGCCAACATGCAACGCGTCAGTCGCCGCCTTGACAACGTTGAGCGTGATGTTGGCTGCATCCAGATTTGGAAACACCAGAAGATTTGCAACGCCCTTCAGTCGTGAATGCGGGAAGGCTTTGTTTCGCAATTCGGCCGATAGCGCAGAATCTCCGTGCATTTCCCCGTCGCATTCAAGATTGGGTGCCAAAATTCGCAATAATTCCGCCGCTTTTCGCATTTTGCGCGCACTGTCGAGATCGCGTGAACCAAAATTGGAATAGGACAACAACGCAGCTTTCGGCTCTATGCCAAACCGGCGGATTTCATTGGCGGCGAGGATTGTCATCTCGGCTATTTCTTCCGCCGTTGGATCGGGCGAGACATAGGCGTCTGTATAAAATGTCACGCCAGCGTTCGAAATAAGCATGGAAAGAGCGGCCAATTCACGGATACCGGTCGTCTTGCCGATTATCTGCGTGACGGTTCGCAAATGCTTTTCATAGCGCCCCTCCAGGCCGCAGATCATCGCATCGGCATCGCCAAGCCGCAGCGCAATGGAAGCAATAACTGTATTGCTGGTGCGCATCAGTGTCTTGGCAACTTCCGGCGTGATGCCCTGGCGACCGGCAGTCAGCACCAACTCGTCAACATAGCGCCGGTAGCGCGGATCATCCTCCGGATTGATCAACTCAAAGTCAGTGCCGGCGGCGATGCGCAGCCCAAACCGCTTGATGCGCGAAGCAACCACTAAAGGTCGGCCGATCAGGATCGGGCGTGCAATCCCTTCTTCAAGCACCACTTGTGCGGCCCGCAAAACGCGCTCGTCTTCACCCTCTGCAAAAATGACTTTGTCTGTCTGCGCCTTTTTGGCCGCCGCAAAAATCGGCTTCATGATGAAGCCGGAGCGGAAGACAAACTGGTTCAGTTGATCGACATAGGCTTCCATATCGGCAATTGGCCGCGTCGCCACGCCGGTATCCATGGCCGCTTTGGCAACGGCAGGAGCGATGCGTAAAATCAGCCGCTGGTCAAAAGGCGACGGGATCAGAAATGTCGGACCAAAGATTTGTGTCTCTTCAGTATAGGCGCGTGCGGCGATGTCTGAAGGCTCCTCGCGGGCAAGCGCCGCAATGGCGCGAACGGCTGCAACCTTCATTTCCTCGTTGATCGTCTTCGCACCGACATCAAGAGCGCCACGGAAAATATAGGGAAAGCACAAGACATTGTTGACCTGATTGGGAAAGTCGGACCGCCCTGTACAAATCATCGCATCAGGGCGCACTTCCCGTGCCAACTCCGGCATGATTTCTGGAACAGGATTGGCCAGCGCCATGATCAATGGCTTTTCCGCCATACCGCGCAGAAGCTCTGGCTTCAGGACACCGGCAGCGGAAAGACCGAGAAACACATCGGCCCCGTGAATGACATCCGCCAAAGTCCGCGCGTCGGTCTTTTGTTCAAAGACCGACTTCCACTTGTCCATCAGGACCTCTCGGCCCTGATAAACCACGCCCTCAAGGTCAGTGACAAAAATATTCTCGCGTGACGCCCCGAGACGTACCAAAAGGTTAAGGCAAGCCAGAGCCGCAGCGCCCGCGCCGGAAGTGACAATCTTGATTTTGGATATATCTTTACCAGCAAGCTCAATGCCGTTCAGGATGGCTGCGGAAACGATGATCGCTGTGCCGTGCTGGTCATCGTGAAACACCGGGATGTTCATTTTTGCGCGAAGCGTTTCTTCGACTTCGAAACATTCCGGAGCTTTGATGTCCTCAAGATTTATGCCGCCAAATGTCGGCTCCAAGGCGGAAATGACTGTGACCATCCGGTCAATTTCCGGCGCATCGATTTCTATGTCGAAAACATCGATTCCGGCGAATTTCTTGAAAAGAACGGCCTTGCCTTCCATCACTGGTTTTGAGGCGAGGGGGCCGATATTGCCAAGGCCGAGCACCGCTGTACCGTTAGACACAACCGCAACCAGATTTGCCCGTGCAGTATAAAGTGCCGCGTTCTCCGGATTATCGCGGATGGCAAGACAAGGTGCGGCAACGCCGGGCGAATAGGCTAGCGCCAGATCACGCTGGTTGCCAAGTGGCTTGGTCGCCTGAATTTCGAGTTTTCCGGGACGTGGAAAGCGATGAAAAAACAGCGCCTGTTCATCAAGATCGATTTTTGACGGTTGGTTTATGGCGATGTCTTTGTGGTCCAAAATGTCCTCCCGGCGCACTGCCAGCCGCAAATGCCTAAGTGATTTGTATACAAAAATCACCCGGAATATCGAGCCCGACGTGATTACTTTTCGATCGCTGGCAGATCTTGAGACACCGTCCTGTCACGGCCCTGTCGCAAGAATCTGCTCTTCCGTTCCGACATGAAAATGGAAACAACATCATGCAGAACGGCGAACGACACTTTAGATCGCTTTTCATTTCAGACGTTCACTTGGGATCAAAGGCTGCACAGGCGGGCTTTTTGCTCGACTTCCTCAGACTGCATCAAGCAGACACGATTTATCTGGTCGGCGATATCGTCGACGGATGGCGTTTGAAACGTTCATGGCACTGGCCACAAGAGCACAATGATGTGGTGCAAAAGCTTTTGCGTCAGGCCCGTAAGGGAACCCGCATCGTCTATATCGCAGGCAATCACGACGAGTTTCTTCGCCAGTATCAGGGAACACATTTTGGAGGGATCGAAGTGCTGGACCGCTGCATCCACGTAGGTGCCGGAGGTCGGAAGTATTTGGTCATTCATGGTGATCAGTTTGATGTGGTCGTTCACAACTATCGCACGATCGCCTACCTTGGAGATTGGGCATATGACGCTGCTATCGCATTCAATTCATTGATGAATGCTGCGCGCCGCTGGTTTGGTCTGCCTTATTGGTCGTTCTCGTCCTGGGCAAAAGTGAGGGTGAAAAAGGCAGTAAATTTCATTGGCGCGTTTCAGACCGTTGTCGCAGACGAGGCACGGCGTTCCGGAGCTGATGGCGTGATCTGTGGTCACATCCACCATGCCACGATCGAGAGCATCGGCGGCATCGAATATATGAATACGGGCGATTGGGTGGAAAGTTGCACCGCACTTGCCGAGCATGAGGATGGACGCTTCGAAATCATTTCGTGGCAGCATAAAATCGGCGAAGCATTGCTGACGCAAGGTTCTTTGCCAAAATGGCCCGCCAGCCAAAAGGCGGCATGATGAAGCGCATCGTGATCGTGACCGACGCCTGGCATCCTCAAGTAAATGGAGTTGTTCGCACGCTGACGCAGGTCTGTGATGGTCTTCGCAAGCGCGGCCATGAAGTCTCTGTAATCTCGCCGCTGGACTATCGAAACTACCCTTGTCCCACCTATCCGGAAATCCGCTTGGCCTTCACGGGCAAACGTGCGCTGACCAAACGCCTTGCCTCGCTTCAGCCGACAAACATTCATATTGCCACTGAAGGGCCACTTGGCATTCAGGCGCGGCGCATTTGCGTTGCCAACGGGTGGAAATTCACCACCAGTTTTCACACGCGATTTCCGGAATATGTGCGTGAACGGCTGCCGATACCGCTAGGCATGACTTACAGTTTTTTGAAGTGGTTTCACAATGCCGCTGAAAATTGTCTGGTCCCGACAGCATCGATAGAAGCGGTTTTGAAGGAACAGGGATTCAATAACACTCGCGTCTGGACCCGCGGAGTAAACCGCGATTTGTTTTATCCACGTCCTGAAGTGGAGCTGGGATTGCCAAAGCCGGTGTTCATCTG
>JANMEX010000442.1:0-4749 GCA_031377485.1 Phyllobacteriaceae bacterium | reverse complement strand
CTTCACACGCTTGCCGGGTCGCAGGAATGCCCGCCATTCGCTCGGGCTTTCCCGCATGTGCAGCGTTGCTTCGACATGAGCGAGATTGCCGTCCCGCTCGCGCAAACCAAACAGCTGCGCCGGGATCACTTTGGTATCGTTGAACACCAGCACATCATCAGGTCGCAAAAGGTCCGGCAGTTCACCAACGGTCCGGTCAGTCAATTGTCCATTGGAGATGACCAGCAACCGCGCAGCTTCGCGCGGATCAGCAGGCCGCAGCGCAATGCGGTCCTCCGGCAATTCAAAATCAAAATCATCAACCCGCATGCGGCAATCCAAAAATCGTCCGGAAAACGAACAGCCGCCGGGATACGGCGGCTGTCCTCAGATCAATTCCAACCACCAATCAGGCGTCAGCGGCAACCTTTGCCGAAACGATCGAGTCCGGGTTTGCCACAGGCTCGCCGCGTTTGATCTTGTCGACATTGTCCATGCCTTCGATAACCTGACCCCAGACCGTGTACTGGCGGTTCAGGAAAGATGCGTCGGCAAAGCAGATGAAGAACTGCGAATTGGCCGAGTTCGGGTTCTGCGAACGGGCCATTGAGCACGCGCCGCGCCCGTGGTTGACGTTGGAAAATTCCGCCTTCAGGTCCGGCTTGTCCGAACCACCCATGCCAGCGCGGGCTGGATTGAACGAAGCGCCACCGGTCTTGCCGAATTTCACGTCGCCAGTCTGTGCCATGAAACCTTCGATGACGCGGTGGAACACCACGCCGTCATATTCGCCAGCGCGCGCCAATTCCTTGATGCGCTCGACATGGCCCGGTGCAAGATCCGGGAACAGTTCAATCACGACATTGCCCTTGGTGGTTTCAAGGATCAGCGTGTTTTCGGGGTCTTTGTAAGCCATTGTCTTGTCCTGTTTAAAATGAAACTATTTGTCTGAAGCGATCTTGACCTTGACCATTTTGTCCGGGTCGGCGACCACGCCATTTTGTGCCTCATCGCCACGCTTGATCTTGTCGACCAACTCCATGCCGCTTTCGACAGTACCGATCACGGTGTACTGACCGTTCAGGAAGGCAGCGTCACCGAATGTTATGAAGAACTGCGAGTTGGCTGAATCCGGGTCCTGTGCACGCGCCATACCGACAGTACCGCGCACGAAAGGCTCCTTGGAAAATTCGGCCTTGATGTTGGGCAGATCAGAACCGCCCATGCCGGCCTGTGCCGGATCAAAGTTCTTGGCCGAATTGCCAAACTGCACATCGCCGGTCTGTGCCATGAAGCCATCAATCACGCGGTGGAACACGACACCATCATAAGAACCCTTGCGGGCCAAAGCCTTGATCTGTTCCACATGCTTGGGCGCTAGGTCCGGGCGCAGCGCGATGGTCACATCACCGTCCTTCAGCGAAATTACCAAAGTGTTTTCAGGATCTGCCGCCTGCGCGGCAAACGGAAACACCGACAAAATGAAGACAGCCACGAGGCTGCGGATAAAGTTGGTCATGATTGTCCTTTTTATATCAGGCTTTGAAGTGGGTCTTAAGGGCTTCGGCTGCGGCTTTTGGCACGAATGACGAGATATCGCCACCCATTGCAGCGATCTGCCGCACCAATGTGGCAGTAATCGGCCGCGTCAAAGGCGACGCTGGCAAAAATACAGTCTGGATGCCAGGAGCCATGGCACCGTTCATCCCTGCCATCTGCATTTCATAATCAAAATCCGTTGCGTCACGCAGGCCCCGGATCAGGATAGACGCACCGTGCAATTTGGCGGCGTCTACGACAAGACCGCCAAACGAAATCACGCTCATGCCATCGGCCAAATCACCAAACGCCGTGGTGGCAGATTTCACCAACACAGCCTTGCGCTCTTCAAATGTGAACAGGCCCTTCTTTGCCGGATGAATACCAATTGCGACAACAACCTTGTCTGCCAACCCCAACGCGCGACCCAGAATATCCAAGTGTCCGTTGGTCATCGGATCAAAGGATCCGGGATAAAATGCTGTTTTCATCAGAATTTCCTACCCGCTTTGGAACTTTCTGGCAATTCCACACGTTACTCACCTGAATGACGGATGAACAAACCACTCAGTTCTGGTTCAGTCCCGAAGTTGCATATTTCAGCCAACAGTCAACCCGACTGAAGAAGGAAACAAACCAATGCTTATCCTGCTCGCCGCCGCCATGGCCACCGCAATGATGACAGCCACGTTCATCATGCTTCACATTGAATCTTTGGAAACGTCGGAAGAGCAGACCCGCTCGCGTTTCTAAATCAATTCAATCTGAAACAAGTGCATCAAGCCTCAGGCACAATGTCTTCGCCAGTACTTGGAACTTCAATGTCGTCCTCTGCGTCCGGCTCTGAAATCCGCTCGACCGAGACAACTCTTTCGCCCTCCGCCGTGTTGAACACGGTGACGCCCTTGGTGGCGCGGCTGGCGATGCGAATGCCTGCAACAGGCACGCGGATCAAAGTTCCACCATCCGAAACCATCATGATCTGATCTTCGTTCCCGACCGGGAATGCAGCAATCAAAGGCCCGATATCGGCAGTCTTCGAAACATCGGTCGCCCGAATGCCCTTGCCGCCACGGCTGGTCAGGCGGAAATCATACGATGACGAACGCTTGCCGTAACCAAATTCTGTCATGGTCAAAACAAACTGCTCATGGGCTTTGAGGAACTCAAATCGCTCATCCGAAAGTGAAGCCTCCTCGACAACCTCTTCATTGGTGAGTGTCACTTCATCCTCGTCCGCGCCTGCAGCCTTGCGCTCGGACGTTGCCCGCTTCAGATAAGCAGCGCGTTCTGATGGCTCAGCGTTCACATGCTCAAGAATTGTCATGGAAATGGCCCGATCCGTATCAGCCATGTTGATGCCACGCACACCGACCGAATTGCGGCCCGCAAACACGCGCACATCATCAACCGGGAAACGGATGCACTGGCCAGATGCCGCAGTCAGCAAAACGTCATCGCCTTCCGAGCAGGTCTCGACGGACAGAATCTCGTCGCCCTCTTCGTCAAGCTTCATTGCAATCTTGCCGTTCCGGTTAACCTGCACAAAATCGGAAAGCTTGTTACGGCGCACAGTGCCGCGTGTTGTCGCAAACATCACGTCCAACTCGCCCCAACTCGCCTCATCTTCCGGCAGAGGCATGATTGTGGTGATACGTTCGCCCTGTTGCAGCGGCAACAAATTGATCAGCGCCTTGCCACGCGATTGCGGCGTGGCCACCGGCAGGCGCCAGACCTTTTCCTTGTAGACTATGCCGCGCGACGAGAAGAACAGCATCGGCGTATGCGTATTGGCCACAAACAGCCGTGTCACGTAATCCTCATCTTTGGTCGCCATGCCAGAGCGGCCTTTACCGCCGCGGCGCTGCGCACGATAGGTCACAAGCGGCACACGCTTGATGTAGCCAGCGTGACTGACCGTAACCACCATGTCTTCGCGGGCAATCAAATCTTCGTCGTCCATATCCGAACCATAGTCCGAAATCTCGGTACGACGCGGATTTGCAAACTGGTCGCGCACGGCAGTCAGCTCGTCCTTGACGATGCCCATGATGCGAACGCGTGAGCTTAAAATGTCAAGGAAATCAGTGATTTCCGCGCCGATCTTCTCAAGTTCTTCAGCTATTTCATCGCGGCCTAACGCGGTCAGACGCGCAAGGCGCAGTTCAAGAATTGCCCGCGCCTGCTCGTCCGAAAGATTGTAGGTGCCGTCATCGTTGAGGCTATGGCGGGGATCATCAATCAGCGCAATCAAGGGCGCAACATCATGCGCCGGCCAACGCCGCGTCATCAACTGTTCGCGGGCGGTCGCAGGATCTGGCGCACGGCGAATGAGCGCGATTACTTCGTCAACATTGGCGACCGCAATGGCAAGACCAACCAACACATGCGCCCGCTCGCGGCATTTCATGAGCAGGTATTTGGTCCGGCGCGACACCACTTCCTCACGGAAAGTGATGAATGCGTGCAGCATGTCCGGAAGGTTCATCACCTCGGGTTTGCCACCATTCAGCGCCACCATGTTGCAGCCGAAACTGGTCTGCAGCGGCGTAAAGCGGTAAAGCTGGTTCAAGACAACATCGGCAACGGCATCCCGCTTCAGTTCGACCACCACGCGGTAGCCCTGGCGATCAGACTCGTCGCGGATATCGGAAATGCCTTCAATGCGCTTGTCGCGCACCAATTCGGCAATCTTCTCGATCATCGTCGCCTAGTTCACCTGATAGGGAACTTCAGTGACCACAATACACTCGCGATCACCGCGCATCGGCTCAATGGTCGCCCGACCACGCATGATGACCGAGCCACGCCCGGTAGAATAGGCAGACAGGATGCCCGAACGCCCGAGAATGAAAGCGCCAGTCGGGAAATCAGGTCCCGGGATATATTCCATCAATCCGGCAAGATCGATCGCCGGATTGTCGATCATGGCAATGCAGCCATTGATCACTTCGCCAAGATTGTGCGGCGGAATGTTTGTTGCCATGCCGACTGCAATGCCGCCGGACCCGTTGACCAAAAGGTTCGGGAAGCGCGCGGGAAGCACCTTAGGCTCGGAGGCCGAGGCGTCGTAATTCTCCTGAAAATCGACGGTATCCTTGTCGATATCTTCCAGAAGCTCGTGCGCACCTCGCGACAGACGGGCTTCCGTATAACGCATCGCCGCCGGGGGATCGCCGTCAATCGAGCCAAAATTGCCCTGACCATCGATCAGCGGAAACCGCAGCGACC
>JANMEX010000431.1:0-33804 GCA_031377485.1 Phyllobacteriaceae bacterium | reverse complement strand
TGACGGCACTGCCGGTCATTGAAACGCAGGCCAACGACGTGTCGGCCTACATTCCCACGAACGTCATCTCGATCACCGACGGCCAGATCTTCCTCGAAACGGACCTGTTCTACCAAGGCATCCGTCCCGCCGTGAACGTCGGTCTGTCCGTGTCCCGCGTTGGCTCTGCCGCGCAGGTCAAGGCGATGAAGCAGGTTGCCGGTTCCATCAAGGGCGAGTTGGCCCAGTATCGTGAAATGGCTGCGTTCGCGCAGTTCGGCTCCGATCTTGATGCTGCTACCCAGCGCCTCTTGAACCGCGGCGCACGCCTGACCGAACTTTTGAAGCAGGCGCAGTTCTCGCCGCTCAAGACGGAAGAGCAGGTTGCCGTGATCTATGCCGGTGTGAACGGGTATCTCGACAAGATCGCCGTGAACCAGGTCGGCAAGTTTGAGCAGGGTCTGCTTGGCTACATGCGTTCCGAAGGCAAAGCCATTCTCGAAACGATCCGTGACGAGAAGGCGATTTCCGATGGCACACGTGAAAAGCTCAAGGCCGCTGTCGAAACTTTCGCCAAGAACTTCGCCTGAGGCCGTTAGGAATTAAGCGAACATGGCTTCACTGAAAGACTTACGCACCCGGATTGCCTCCGTTAAGGCGACGCAGAAGATCACCAAGGCGATGCAGATGGTCGCCGCGGCGAAGCTGCGCCGTGCGCAGGAAGCAGCTGAAGCGGCCCGTCCGTACTCCAAGCGGATGGGCGCGGTATTGGCCAACATTGCTGCCAACGTTGGCGGCGAAGATGCGCCATTGCTGATGTCCGGTACGGGAAAGGCAGAATCGCACCTGTTGTTGGTTTGCACATCGGAACGTGGTCTTTGCGGTGGTTTCAATTCGCAAATCGCCCGTTTGGCCCGCGATCACGCCCGCTCGCTTTTGTCACAGGGCAAGAGCGTCAAGATCATAACGGTGGGAAAAAAAGGTGCGGACATTTTGCGCCGCGAATTCTCGCCCTTGATCATCGACCATGTTGATCTGCGTGCCGTAAAACGTCTTGGTTTCGTCAATGCTGACGAGATCAGCCGCACGGTTATCAATCTTTTTGATGATGGCGCGTTTGACGTTTGCACGCTGTTCTATTCAGAGTTCAAGTCGGTTATCGCCCAGATACCGACTGCGTTGCAGATTATCCCTGCAAGGGTCGATACGTCTGTCGGCGCATCTGACGCCGCCTATGAATATGAGCCGGATGCCGGTGCGATCCTTTCGGATCTCATACCGCGCAACATTTCGGTGCAGATCTTCCGCGCTCTCCTTGAGAACGCGGCATCCGAGCAGGGTGCACGCATGTCCGCCATGGACAATGCAACGCGCAATGCCGGTGAAATGATCAAGGGTTTGACATTGTCGTACAACCGTCAACGTCAGGCACAGATCACCAAAGAATTGATTGAAATCATCTCGGGCGCGGAAGCGCTCTAAGGACACTGTTGAACAGGACAGGACAAGGATCGATGGCAAAAGCAGCGACTCCGAAAACAGCCAAGGCCGCTCCGGCCAAGGCAGCAGCACCAAAGGCTGCACCAGCCAAGGCCGCACCGGCAAAGGCAGCGGCCGTCAAGGCTGCGGTCAAGCTCGGTACGGGCAATGTCGGCAAAATTGTACAGGTCATCGGCGCTGTCGTTGACGTGCAGTTCGAAAACGAATTGCCGCAGATCCTGAACGCGCTGGAAACCTTGAACATTGGCAACCGCCTTGTTCTGGAAGTTGCGCAGCATCTGGGCGAAAACACTGTTCGCACCATTGCCATGGATTCGACCGAAGGTCTGGTCCGCGGTCAGGAAGTGATCGATACTGGCAGCCCGATCATGGTTCCGGTCGGCGAAGAAACGCTCGGCCGTATCATGAACGTCATCGGCGAGCCGGTTGACGAGGCTGGCCCGTTGATCACCAAGACCAAGCGCGCCATCCATCAGGAAGCGCCGGCCTATGTTGAGCAATCAACGGAAGCACAGGTTCTAGTCACGGGCATCAAGGTGGTTGACCTGCTTGCGCCTTACGCGCGCGGCGGCAAGATCGGCCTGTTCGGCGGTGCCGGTGTTGGCAAGACCGTTTTGATCATGGAATTGATCAACAACGTCGCGAAAGCCCATGGTGGCTATTCGGTGTTTGCCGGTGTTGGCGAACGCACCCGCGAGGGCAATGATCTTTATCATGAAATGATCGAATCAGGCGTCAACAAGCATGGCGGCGGCGCCGGTTCGAAGGCGGCTTTGGTGTACGGTCAGATGAATGAGCCACCAGGAGCGCGCGCCCGTGTTGCCCTGTCCGGTCTAACGGTTGCCGAGCATTTCCGTAACCAGGGTCAAGACGTGTTGTTCTTTGTGGACAATATTTTCCGCTTTACGCAGGCTGGTTCTGAATTGTCGGCTCTTCTTGGCCGTATTCCTTCCGCTGTGGGTTATCAGCCGACGCTGGCAACCGACATGGGTCAGATGCAGGAACGCATCACCACGACACAGACGGGTTCGATCACGTCCGTGCAGGCAATTTATGTGCCTGCCGACGATTTGACCGATCCGGCACCGGCAACATCCTTTGCCCATTTGGACGCAACGACCACATTGTCGCGCTCAATTGCGGAAAAAGGCATTTACCCGGCTGTGGATCCGCTTGAATCCACATCGCGCATGCTTGATCCGCTGATTGTCGGTGAAGAGCATTATGGCATCGCCCGTCAGGTTCAGTCGATCCTGCAGCGCTATAAGTCGCTTCAAGACATCATCGCCATTCTTGGCATGGATGAATTGTCTGAAGAGGACAAGTTGACCGTGTCGCGCGCGCGCAAGATCGAGCGTTTCCTGTCGCAGCCGTTCTTTGTGGCTGAAGTGTTTACCGGTTCGCCGGGCAAACTCGTTGCGCTGGAAGACACGATCAAGGGCTTCAAGGGTCTTTGCGCCGGTGAGTATGATCATCTGCCGGAAGTCGCCTTCTACATGGTTGGAACCATTGAAGAAGCTGTTGAAAAAGCCCAGAAGCTTGCTGCTGCGGCTGCTTGATAGTCAGGATAAATGACCATGGCTGATGCCTTCAACTTCGAACTGGTCTCGCCGGAACGCCTGCTCTTTTCAGAGCAGGTGACGGCTGTGGTCGTTCCGGGCTCCGACGGTTACTTCACGGTCATGGCCCACCATGCTCCGCTGATGTCGACCATCCGCCCCGGCGTGGTTGAGGCAACACTGGCTGCCGGCGGCACGAAGAAAATGTTCGTGCGTGGTGGATTTGTTGATGTTGCAGGAACCTCCTTCACGCTCCTGGCCGAACAGGCCATGCCTGTGGAAGAATTGAATGCCGATGCCATTGCAGCGCAAATCAAGGATGCCGAAGAGGACGTTGCTGACGCCCGCTCCGATGCCAAGCGTGAAGCGGCGACTTTGAAGCTTAACCAGCTCAAGGAACTCAAGGCCGCGCTCGGCCACTGAGATCCCTATTGAGTTTAACGACAATCAAACGGCGCTTCGGCGCCGTTTTTTGTTGCTACTACCAATTTTTGCGGGATGCCTTCGCAAGAGGTTCAGAATGCGTGTCGGAGGTCTATGCTTTCAGCGCCCGCACCACGGCTGCCTCGGCATGGAGGGCAGTGGTGTCAAACACCGGCAATGGCGAATTCGCCTGGCTGACGATCATGGTGATTTCAGTGCAGCCCAAAATGACGGCCTCGGCGCCGTCACTTTTTAATTTGCCGATAATATTGCAGAAGTTTGCTGCTGATTCCGGCTTAGTCACGCCAAGGCACAGCTCTTCATAGATGATGCGATGGATGACTTGGCGGTCCTCCATCTCCGGAACAATCACATCCAATCCGAAATTGTCTTCCAGTCGCTTGCGATAAAAATCCTGCTCCATGGTAAAACGGGTGCCCAGTAGGGCAACGCGCCTGACACCTGATTTCAGCAATGCCTCTCCCGTCGGGTCAGCAATGTGGAGAATATCAAGGCCGCTTGCCGCTTCGATTTGGCTTGCAACCTTGTGCATGGTGTTGGTGGCGATGACCAGAAAATCTGCGCCGCCGGCCTTCAGGCCCTTCGCGGCTTGGCTTAATATCTGCGCCGTGCCGTCCCAGTCGCCCTTGTGCTGCCGCTGCTCGATATCTTGGAAGTCCACAGAGTGGAGCAATATCCGGGCGGAATGTAAGCCGCCTAATTGGTCGCGCACTTCTTCATTCAACATGCGGTAATAGAGCGTTGTGGATTGCCAACTCATGCCGCCAAGCAGACCGATGAGTTTCATGACCCGGTGCCGTTCAGATGGGCAAAGACAGTGACAACCCGCTCGTAGACAGGGCGTTTGAAAGGGACGATCAGTTCGGGCAAATCGGCCATTGGCTTCCATTCCCATGCATCAAATTCGGCTGTATGACCGCCGGGCGGCGGATTAATGGCGATTTCACTTTCATCACCATGGTCGGAAGGCGAACCATTTCTGGGTCTGGCCTCGAAACTTGCCCTTGAGAGCGATGCCGATCAGGTGTGCAGGCAAATCATAGTTGATCCAATGCGGAGCTTCAGCAACTAATGTAGCCGACTTAATACCGGTCTCTTCATAGAGTTCACGGCGCGCCGCTTCGAGTGCTGTTTCGCCATGATCTATACCGCCTTGTGGCATTTGCCAGAGATGCTCATTGTCTTCCAATTCGCCGTCTGCGACCGGAATGCGATGTCCGGCCCAGACAAGGCCAACCTTGTTGAGGATCATCACGCCGACACATGGGCGGTAAGGAAGGCAATCGGCCGGAACAATTCGCTTGTCGGTGGATTTGGTTGTGGCGGTCTTGGGCACTTTATTGCTCCGGGTCGCGGGCGAGCGAGGCCACGCCGACAATTTCGATGCCACGTTTTTGTGCGCCCTTGGCCCATTCGGTTACAGCCTCAACGGTCACGTCAAAGCCGGTCCCGATGGCGATCGCAGAGCCCTTGGCGCGGGCCGTTGCTTCGAGCTGGTCGAGGCTTTTCATGATTTCCTTCTTGTCCTGCACCTGATCAATGACGATGTCACCGGCAGCATAGGGCGCACGGTTTGCGCCTGAAAGAGCATCTGCCTGACTGCGTGCCGACGTCCCGTCATCGAGATACAGAAGGCCGCGCTCGCCGACATCATGCATGATCGGGTCAAGTGCTGCTGGTTCTGACGTGAAGCGGGCGCCGAGATAATTCATCACACCGGCATAATTTGTCAGGCGTCCCATGGAATCGTGCAAAACCTTGAGATTTGCCGCCGGTGTCGCATCGACGATCAGGGTGCCGCGACCGGGGTCAACACGCGGATAGTCGAACGGTTCCATCGGGACTTGCAGCAGGATTTCATGGCCCTTCTTGCGCGCGGCTTGCGCCCAGCGGGAAAGCGAGTTGCCTTGCGGGGCAAAGCCGAGGGTGATTTCCGGCGGCAGCCTGTCGATCGCAGCTTGCGTCGAGGTCTGCGACACGCCCATCCCGCCGATGACAATGGCTACGCGTGCGCCCCGGGTGCCGGACCATGGGCGGGCATAAACATCGAAGGGCCTTCGCCCGTCGGCAGCACGTATGGGCAACTGGCCAACCTCGGTCTTTTCGATGAGGTCTGGATCAGGAATATGCGCAACACGGGCGTCCTGCGTGACCTTGCCCGGATCGCCAACGCGTACGATGCCCGGCGTTGAGGCGCCGTCCGGATTGACGTGGATAATCTTGGCGCCCCCGGCTCCGGGGAGCGGCGGCGAGACTTGATCCTGTTTCGGCTTTTCTGAAGTGATCTCCGCAGCCGCTTTGGCTTCTTCATCCGCTTTCATCTTTTCAGATGATTCGGGCGGCGCATTCGCTGTTTCTACGGGCTTTGGCGGTTGCGGCTGAAGAAATGGCAGGCTGCCAGAGGCGAACCAGGCTGCGGTGCCGCCAATGAAAAGCACGGCAAGTGTTGCAATGACCTGTCCGGCTCGCGGACCGCTGCGAGATTTTTCCTTGCGGTCTAACCCAAGCGGGCGGTCGAGGTGGTTGCTCACGCAACCACCTGACAGGGATTTGTCATGCCTTTTTTAGCGCTTGACCTGTTCATTGCCAACTTTCGATCAGTTCGGCAGCGCCTTGGTCGCATCCGGCGGGAAGGCCGGGTTCTTGTCTTCACCGCGAAGCAGCTTCAACGCTTCAGCCAACTGTACGTCGTCCTTTGGATCTGCCGGCACAAAGGCGTTCGAGCCGGAGCCTTCGGTATCTTCCTGATTGCCCTTTATATGGCCTTTGAGTTGCGATTCGGCTGCCTTGGTGTCAACGCCCTTGAGCTCTTCTGGCAGGGGCTGTTCGGTGATGATATCCGGTATAATGCCCTTGCCCTGGATCGACTTGCCGGCCGGCGTGTAATAGAGCGCCGTTGTCAGGCGCAAGGCACCCTTGGTCTCGCCGAGCGGGATGATCGTCTGGACAGAGCCCTTGCCGAACGACTTGGTGCCAAGCACTGTCGCACGCTTGTGATCCTGCAGGGCACCGGCGACGATTTCCGACGCGCTGGCCGAACCGCCATTGACCATGACAATCAGCGGCTTGCCGTCGGTTGAGTCACCCTTTTCGGAATCATAGCGGGTGATGTTCTGCGGATCACGGCCACGGGTGGAGACGACTTCACCCTTGTCGAGGAAAGTATCAGAAACGCTGACGGCCTGATCGAGAAGTCCGCCCGGATTGTTGCGCAGATCGAGGATGAAACCCTTCAGCTTGTCGGCCGGAACCTGCGCCTCGATCTTCTTGATGGCATCATCAAGATCGCCGAATGCCTGTTCGGTGAACGAGGTGATCTTCATGTAGCCAACATCGTTTTCAACACGAAACTTGACGGCCTTCACCTTGATAACATCGCGTACGACCGTGAACTCCAGCGGCTTGTCCGCGCCTTTGCGCACAATGGTCAGCTTGATCGGTTCATTGATTTCGCCGCGCATCTTTTCGACCGCTTGCTCAAGTGTCATGCCGGACACTTCGGTGCCATCAATCTTGGCGATCAAGTCGCCTGAACGGATGCCTGCTTTTGCAGCGGGCGTGTCGTCAATCGGAGTGATGACCTTGACCAGATCATTTTCCATCGTGACTTCGATGCCGAGACCGCCAAAGGTGCCCTTGGTCTGGACTTGCATGTCAGCAGCGTCTTTTTCATCCATGTAGGATGAGTGCGGATCAAGTGAAGTCAGCATGCCATTAATGGCGTTCTTGACCAGATCCTTCTCGTCGGGAACGGTCACATAGGTGTTGCGAACGCGTTCGAACACGTCGCCGAAAATTGACAGCTGCTTGTAGGTGTCAGACCCCGCGGCTTCCGCCTGAATGCCGGGAACAACGTGCAGAAGAGACATGGCCGTCGCGCCCAGCAGGGCTCCGGTCACCAACAGCGAAACCTTACGTATCATTTCCAGTCCTTCCTGTCGTATCCGCCGACCACCAAGGGCCAGAATCAACCGGTTTTCCATCTTTCCTGAACTCGATGTAGAGTTCCGGATTTGCAGTCAAGTCCGTCTGAGCCAAACTTGTCGGCGCTTTTGTGGCCATTACGCCCACCGGCTCGCCAGACAGAACGAATTGTCCCGTTGATACCATGGATTTGTCCATTCCACCCATAACAACATGATAGCCATCCCCTGCGTCAAGGATCAACAGTTGGTGATAGGAACGGAACGGTCCGGCATACAAAACAGTTGCATCCACCGGAGTGATAACGATGGATTGCGGACCGGCAGCAAGGCTGATGCCCGCGGTTTTGCCACCAAAGCCGTCATCCGCGCCAAAGCGACGGATGATTTTGCCGGAGGCGGGCAATACAAGCGTCCTTTTCAAGGTGTTCAGACTTATGCCCGGGGTCAACATTGCGGTCTGCGTGCCGCCGTTCTCGGCCTTTTGCCGCTCAAGCGCCAACCTCTTTTCCTCGTCGCGGCGCTGGCGCTCGAAAATATTCTGTTCTGTCGCCATGTCTTTTTCCAAGGCGGCAATCAAATCCTTGAGTGATTTGGCCTTGTTGGCAAGCTGGGTGATTTTTTCTGTCTCGGTTATGCGGTTTGCTTCCGAGCGGGTGCGCAACAATTGTTTCTGCGCGACCAGAGCATCAAGGCGATGACGTTCTTCGGTTTGGGCTTGCAAGGCGGCAAGAAGCGACGCGCGTTCATTGGCGATCGAGGTCGTGACGCGCTTCAATGCATCAAGGTCGGCCACCAGCTTTTCAGTTTCGCCGCGCATTTCGGGGACGACGGCGCCCAGCAAGATGGCACTGCGCACTGACGAAAGCGCGTCCTCGGGCTTGACAAGGATTGCCGGCGGCGGGTTAAGGCCCATACGTTCAAGTGCTCCAAGAACTTCTGCCAGCACGGCGCGGCGGGACCGGAGCGAGGCGCGGATGCCGTCTTCCTCCTCGCGCTGTGCGGCAAGGCGGTCCTCGATCTTGGCAACATCCTCAGTCATCTTGCGCGAGGTCTTGCCGGATTGGATCAACGCGGCGGTGACCGATGTTTCGTCCTGCTTCAGACTGGCAATTTCAGTGTCGAGTTCCTTGATCCGCTGTTCGGAAAGGGTTGTCGCGCGCAAAAGCTCTTCCAGTTCGCTCGCCGTTCTGGTGCGCTGTTCACTCTTGCTGGATTGCTCCTGCTTGGAGGTTACAATGGATTCCTGCGCGTTGGTAATTGCGGGAAATGCAGATGCGCCTAAGCAAAGGCCAACGCCAAGTGCCGCCACGAGAATCAAATCTGCCCGGATTTCACGAACCATGGGTCCACCCTAATCGCACGGCGTTAATCATGCATTAACCATGATTGGTTGGTCACTCACGATGGTATGGATGGCCTGAGAGGATTGTTGCTGCGCGGTAAAGCTGTTCGGCAGCAAGAACGCGGACCAGTTGATGCGGCAGCGTCATGGCGCCGAAAGAGACAATCCGGTCTGCGCGATCACGAAGACTTTCGTCCAAACCGTCTGCCCCGCCAATCATCGCGAGCATTGTCTTGGCGCCGTCATCGCGCCAACGGCCTATCAGGGCTGCAAATTCGGGCGACGTCAGCGGTTTGCCGCGTTCGTCAAACAGGAGAATACGAGCGCTGTCCGCATCTGCTCCGAGCAGGTTTCGAGCTTCTTCGCGCTTTCGCGTCGGCGCGTCGCGGGACCGGCTTTCAGCGGTTTGCTGGACGCCGCGGAATTCAAGCCCGACCGACGGCGCAATCTTGCCGAACCGGTCGAGATAGCGGTCCACAAGCTCACGCTCCGGGCCGTTTTTCATCTGCCCGATAACGGCAATCGAAATGCGCAAAAGCGTTCAGCCTTATGCGATCAGTGGCGTGTCGGGTCGAGGTCCGGGGCCAGCCACATCTTTTCCAGATTATAGAAAGAGCGGACTTCCGGACGGAAGACGTGGACGATCACATCATTGGCGTCGATAAGCACCCAATCAGCAGACGGCATGCCTTCGATGCGCGCGTTGCCGAAACCGGCGTCCTTGAGCGCGCTGACAAGCTGGTCGGAGATGGCCGCGACATGACGGTTTGAGCGCCCGGAGGCGATGACCATGTAGTCGGCGAGTGCCGATTTGCCTTCGATGTTGATGGAAACGACTTCCTCGGCCTTTGCGTCATCAAGGCAGGCAAGGACAGTGTCGATCACGGACTTGGCGGAAATTGCTCCGGTCAATTCGTGGTTGGCAGGCGCGGACGCCTTCCGGTTGGCTGTGGTACCCAGTGTATTAGGCCTTTCAAAACAGGTTTCCAGCGGGCTGCAAAGCAGCACATCAAGAATGGTGGATTTCTGCGACGGTTTCAAGACGTTTGCCTGAAACAACATTTGCGAAGAAACATGCTGGCCGCTCAGTCGTGCTCCAAGACATTTGGAGCAGCGGCGCCATGCGGCGCTATCGGCGCTTGACGGTGGCGGCCTATAACACCGGTTTGCACAATACGCCAGACCACAAAGGCAGCAAGGAGAAGCGACATGGCTATGGCCATCGGGAAATACGCTTTTGTGCCATACCAGGAGGTCAAAACGGTGGTGATGCCCGGTACCAAAAAGCCCGATACGGACCATGCAAAAAGGAGCGTTGCCGACAGTTCGACCAGCTCTTCCTTTTTGGCGCGGTCGCCCGCATGAGCATTGCCAACAGAATAGACAGATTCTGTCGCGCCATCCCACAGGACGAAAAAGGCAGCCAAGGCCAAGAGCGGTGCGCCGTCAAACAGGCCGCAGATTGTTGCAGCCAACGCCGACATCAGGGCGCAGCCAGCCAAAACGAAACGCCGGTCGAACCGGTCGGATATCCAGCCCGCAGGCAATTGCACCAGAAGTGTGCCAATCGGCATGGCAAACATCAAAAGCGCGACTTCGTTTTTCGAATAGCCAGAAGCGCTGAGGTGAATTGGCGTGAAGCCTCCTGCAAGCATGGACATGCCCCCGACTGCGAGCATGGAGACCAGTCCAACGGGCGATACGGCCCAAGCACGTTTGAACGAAATGGTTCCGGGGATCGGCGGCTGTGGCAGGGGAAGTGTGGTGAGGCCAATCGGCAGGATCGACAGCGCTGCCAAAAGGACCGACACGAGCGGGGGCATGTTGGCACTGATGTCGAGGCCCGCCAGCACCAACGAACCGGTGCCAAGGCCCATGATGTAGGTGATGTAAAACACGGCCATCACACGGCCACGGATGCGGTTTTCGACGGCATCGTTAAGCCAGCTTTGCGAGATTATGAACAGTGCGGCGATGGCAAAACCATAGCCGAGGCGTGCGGCGAGCCATGTGACCGGCTCCACGCCGAGCGCCAACGTGACATTGGACAGGATGATCAGCGCGGTGAACACCATATAGGCCCGTGCATGACCGACCCGCCGGACGATGCCATTGGTAAACAGGCAGCCGGCCATCGAACCCAGCGACATGCCCGACAGAATTGACCCTGCCCAAGCAGGATCAAAGCCGGCGGCGGAAAGCTGGATCGGGATGTAGGAAAACATCAGGCCGTTGCCGATCGACAGCAATCCCATTGAGAGGATGACAGAGGCGACGGCGAGAGGGGAGACTTTTTGCGGGATGGATGCGCTGTTCATGGGCGGGATTTGCCATGCGGGGCGTGATTAGGCTGTGCCAAAAGCGACGGAGCCTTCGGGCGTCCTATAACAAAAATTGCCCCGCACTCACTTCAAGACCTTGCGACGGTACGCGCATGTGCCAAAACCACGCCGCCGTGGGCATAATCCGGCCTTGCGATCGCTTCTTGCAGGCTGACTGGCGCACAGCGGGGATCGATGCCGATGTCGAGCAGCAGATGGTCCGGCAACTCTTTCAGCTCCGAGTACTGGCGCCCTTGCGCAAATCTGGCGGCAAATGCACGCTTGAGCAAGACCGGCAGGTGCCAATCAGTGGCGAACGGCTTGCGTTCAAATGTGAGTGCGGACATGGTGGGACTCCAATTCTTAATATCAAGTTTTGCTTGATGGTGATTTATTGTCTCCATAATGCTGCTTTGACTTTCAAAGGGGAAACGAGTAGTTCTTTCGCTATCAGTAATTTTTTCTTGAAGATGAAATGCGCCTTGTACCCGGCACTCGCGCTTTGCGGACACTTTTGGCCGCGGCCAAGCATCTCAACTTTACCCGCGCGGCGGATGAGCTTGGGCTGACGCCTGCTGCGGTGAGTTTCCAGATCAAGGAGATAGAAGACCAACTCGGCGTCAAACTGTTCACGCGCACCAGCCGCACCATCCGTTTGACTGAGCCCGGCGTCATCCTTTGTGAGGCAGCCGCTGACGCGCTCGACTTGATGCATCGTGCGGTTTCAAGGGCGCAGAAGGCCGGGCGCGGGACGGCGCAGCTCAAGGTGACGGTTGACCCGCAGTTCGCGACCAAATGGCTGATGCGCCGTGTGGAGCGGTTCCGCAAATCCCATTCAGATATCGACCTCAGGTTTGACATCGCCTACGAGGTGCGTGACTTTGATGTCGATGATATTGATGTTGCCATCCGTTTCGGTTCCGGAAAATATCCGGGTCTTGCCGCCAGCCGGCTGTTTGACAACATCATCGTGCCGGTGTGCAGCCCACGGCTTTTGACCTCCGGCAGGCCGCTCAAGGAGCCGCGTGATTTGTTGCACCATACGCTGGCCCACATCGAATGGTCGCGGCAGGGCGTGACCTGGCCAAACTGGCGCATGTGGATGGCGGCGGCGGGTATCGATGATTTTGACGACAGCAACACCATCGTTTTCGAAGCCTCCTCGAATGCGGTGGATGCTGCAATGGCGGGTGATGCCGTGGCGCTGGCGGACTTTGCCATGGTCGCCAATGATCTTTCGGAAGGCCGCCTGGTGCGCCCGTTCGAGCTCAGCATCAAGGCAGCGCCCGAATATGCCTATCATCTGGTCTATCCGGAAACATCGGCAGCAGACCAGCGCATTACCGCATTCCGGGACTGGATGCTTGCAGAGTGTGCAAGGCCGGAAGTTTGAGCTTTTCTATTTGGTTTTCAGAGCCTTCCTTATCGCCGTTGAAGACAGGCTTGACCTCGGGCCATGGATGAATGTCCATGCAGGCGCCTTATGGCTGCCGAGGCCTTGCGCGTCGTCTTCATCGACGCGGGCGTAGTCATATGTTTTTGCGAGTTTTGACGAAAGGTACGCAAGGGTCGAGCCGGGCCGGTCGATGACGGCTATCGGGAAGGTTTCGGCAATGTGCCGCCAGCGCTGCCATTTGTGGAAGTTTTTCAGATTGTCCGCGCCCATCAGCCAGATGAAGCGGACGCCCGGGTTTCGCTCCTGCACGAGCTTCAACGTGTCGGCGGTGTAGCGGACATTGAAGGCGGCTTCGAAGGCGGTGATCTTGATGCGTGGATTTTCGGCGAGCAACTCGCAAGCGGCGAGACGCTTTTGCAGGGGTGCCAGTTCCCGCGTGTCCTTCAGCGGATTGCCGGGCGTGACAATCCACCAGAGCTGGTCCAGATCAAGGCGTCGCAATGCGATTTCCGCCAGCAACACATGGCCGGCGTGCGGCGGATTGAACGAACCGCCGAAAAGGCCGATGGTCATGCCTTTTTCCGTGTGGGGCATTTTCAGATAATGGCTGGCAACACCATCAGATTTATGCGTTGCCACATGGCCTGACGGAAAACCACTTCGCACGTTTTCTGGAAATGCTTCAGCGGTCACGGACGTGTCTGACCTGTGCCGCGCACACGGTATTTGAAAGAAGTGAGTTGTTCGACACCAACCGGCCCACGCGCATGCATCCTGCCTGTCGCAATACCGATCTCCGCGCCCATGCCAAACTCTCCGCCATCGGCAAACTGGGTCGAGGCATTGTGCAAGAGGATGGCCGAATCGATCTCGTTGAAAAAGCGCTCGGCGACAGCAGGGTCTTGCGCAATCACGGCTTCGGTGTGGTGCGAGGAATATTGGTTGATGTGGTCGATTGCGCCGGTGATGCCGTCAACCAGTTTTACTGAAATGATGGCGTCGAGATATTCGGTGGACCAATCTTCTTCCTTGGCCGGGACAGTTTGTTTGAAAACCGCAATCACGTCTGCATTGCCACGAATTTCGCAGCCTTTTGCGGCAAGGTCGGTCAGGATCGGCACGAGATGCGTGCTTGCTGCCTTGCGATCGATCAGCAATGTTTCTGCTGAACCGCAAACGCCGGTGCGGCGCATCTTGGCGTTGACAACAATTTTGCGGGCCATTTCAAGATCTGCCGTGGCATCGACATAAACGTGGCAAATGCCTTCCAGATGGGCAAACACCGGCACGCGTGCGTCATTCTGGACGCGGGCAACAAGGCTCTTGCCGCCGCGCGGGACAATGACGTCGAGATTGCCGCCGAGACCTTTCAGCATTTCGCCGACGGCAGCACGGTCTGTGACAGGCACACGCTGGATGGCATCTTCGGGAAGACCGGCCTGCTTCAGGCAATCGGCCATGCAGGCGTGAATGGCAGCGGAGGAGTTTACCGAGTCCGAGCCGCCGCGCAGGATCACCGGATTGCCAGCCTTGAGGCAAAGCGCGCCGGCATCGGCGGTGACATTCGGGCGGCTTTCATAGATGACGCCGATAACGCCCAGCGGCGTGCGCACACGCTCGATGTGGAGGCCGTTCGGACGGTCCCACTCTGCGATAACTTCGCCAATCGGGTCCTTGAGTTCGGCGATGGAGCGGATGCCGGCGGACATTGCCCGGATGCGGTTTTCATCAAGTTTCAAACGGTCGAGAATGGCTGGCGAGAGACCTGCCTCCTCGCCGTTCATCATGTCGACAGCATTGGCCGCGAGGATCAGATCCTTGTCGCGAAGGATCGCCTGCGCCATGCCAGTCAGCGCTGCATATTTGCGCTCGGCTGTTGCAAGGGACAACGGACCTGCAGCGGCACGGGCGCGGCGGCCGATGTCTAGCATCAGCGATTCAATGTCCGTCGAGGCTTCGTTCCTGATCAACATCATAAAATTCTCTAAGTGCCGCATTTTCTTAATGTGAACCGGTGTCCACTTCAGTTGAAAATGCTTTCAGTCCGGTTTGTGCGACACCACCATGTCATCGCGGTGGATCATGGCGGCGCGGGCTTCATAGCCCAAAATGGCCGGGATGTCTGATGATTTCTTGCCGGTGATCTTCACCGCATCTGATGAATCATAGGCGACCAAACCGCGCGCAGCCTCGCGCCCGTCGGGGCCAATGACAGCAACCGTATCGCCGCGCTCGAAGGTGCCCTGAACTTCGCGCACGCCTGCAGCCAGCAGCGACTTGCCGGAGATGAGCGCGGTCAGGGCGCCTGCGTCAATCTTCAGTCTGCCGGCCGGTTCGAGGTTTCCGGCAATCCATGTTTTCCAGGCGCTGACAGGATTGAGCGAGGGCTTGAACAGGCTTGCCCGTTCGCCGCGGTCAATGGCAGACAGCGGGTTCAGCCGCGCGCCAGACGTGATGATCATCGCGGTGCCTGCGGCGGTGGCGATTTTGCCTGCGTCGAGTTTGGTCTTCATGCCGCCCTTGGAAATCTCGGATGCCGCTGCGCCAGCCATTGCTTCAATCGCGGGCGTGATCTTGTCGATCACGGGCAGGAACTCGGCCTTTTGATCAAGGTGCGGCGGGGCGGTGTAAAGGCCGTCGATGTCCGAGAGGAGGATAAGCAGATCCGCGCCTACCATCGTGGCAACGCGTGCGGCAAGGCGGTCATTGTCGCCGTAGCGGATTTCGCTTGTGGCGACGGTGTCATTTTCGTTGATCACCGGCACGGCTTTAAGGCGTAGCAGCGTGCCGATAGTTGCACGGGCGTTGAGATAGCGGCGGCGCTCTTCGGTGTCGCCGAGCGTCAAAAGGATTTGGCTTGTGGTCAGGCCATGCGTGCCGAGCGCTTCGTCATAGGCGCGGGCAAGTGCAATCTGGCCAACGGCGGCAGAGGCTTGGCTCTCTTCAAGCTTTAGCGCGCCTTTGGGCAGTTTGAGCACGGTGCGGCCAAGAGCGATGGCGCCGGATGAAACCAGCAAAACTTCCGTGCCGCCCTTGGTCAGCGTGGCCACATCAGCGCAGAGGCTTTCCAGCCATTCGCGTTTCAAGCCTTTCGACCGGTCCACCAACAGGGCAGAGCCGATCTTGACGACGATGCGCTTGAAGGATTTCAGCTGCGGCAACGACATTTCAGATTAGTCCTGCCACCGCGTATCGGGCTTCTCCGGGGTCTCATGCTGTTTGGAAATCGAGATTTCCAACGCCAGCTTGCGCAGCGCTGTCTCCAAGCCCTCGCGGGTAACACCGGATATGGTCAGCGGCACTTTCTTGCAGGCCTTCTTCAGTGCGGCGAGCTTGGCAGTCTTGGTCTCTTCATCGATGGTGTCGACTTGGGAGAGTGCAACGATCTCCGGCTTGTCGGAGAGTTCGTCACCATAGGCTTTCAATTCCTTGCGGACGGTCTTGTAGGCCTTGGCGACATCTTCTTCCTGGGCGGACACCAGATGCAATAGCACGCGGGTGCGTTCGACGTGGCCGAGGAAGCGGTCGCCGAGACCGACGCCTTCATGGGCACCTTCAATGAGGCCCGGAATGTCCGCGATAATGAACTCGCGACCGTCAATGTTGGCAACGCCAAGGTTTGGATAGAGTGTGGTGAAAGGATATCCGGCAATCTTTGGTCGCGCTGCGGTGACGCTGGCGAGGAAAGTTGATTTGCCTGCGTTCGGCAGGCCGACTAGACCGGCATCGGCGATCAGCTTCAGGCGCAGCCAGATGTTGCGCTCCTGACCTTCCTGGCCCGGATTGGCGCGCATCGGCGCCTGATTGGTTGAGGACTTGAAATGCGCATTGCCAAAGCCGCCATTGCCGCCTTTGGCAAGCCGGTAGCGTGCGCCGACCTTTGGCAGATCGCAGATCAGCGTTTCATTGTCTTCGTCATAAACTTGCGTGCCCGCCGGTACCTTGAGGATCACGTCATCAGACTTGCCGCCCGCCAGATTTCGGCCCATGCCGTGCATGCCGGTCTTGGCTTTGAAATGCTGCTGGTAGCGATAGTCGATAAGCGTGTTCAGCCCATCAACGGCCTCAATCCATATGTCGCCACCCTTGCCGCCATCGCCGCCGTCGGGCCCGCCAAACTCAATAAACTTCTCGCGCCGGAAGGACACGGAGCCTGCTCCGCCGTCACCGGACCTGATGTAAACTTTTGCCGTATCGAGAAATTTCATGGACTTGCCTCACAAGCGTTTCCGAAAGAAAGTGGGAACCGGTTTCTGGTCCGGAAACGCGCCAATGCGAATTCAAGGCTGGCAATAGGGGAAAAGTGGCGGAGAGGGAAGTGGGGAGGCGTTTGATAAGCCGTGCCGGCTGCAAGCGTAGCCTTATCATTCGCCAAACAGCAGACGCTCATAGTCTTGTGCGCCATGCAGAACGTGTAAGACCTCCGTCGTCTCATCAATAACGCGATAGAAAATCAGGTAATTGCCGAAAACCCGGCGGCGTATGCCTTTGCCTTCATGGTCTGGCAGAAGTGGAAATGCGCGGGGATTGTCACCGAGAGTCAGACATCGGTCATAAAGTTCATCGACAAACGAAGCAGCGCGGGCCGGATTGTCGGCCATGATGTTCTACCTATTTCCAGCATATCAACCCACGCTGCCTCGGTAATAGTAACGTTCACTTTTCCGGACTTTGCGAAAACAAACCAAGCTCTTCACGCAAGCGCCTGAAAGCTGTGTCTAGGGGCATGGTTTTGCCATTCTCGGCATCCGCGATCCCTTTCGTCAGCGCGGCATTGAGACGTTGGAGCTTATCAGTCTTGTCTTGTTCCCTGCGGTAGCGCTCGCGTAGAAGGTCGCGGATATATTCGCTGCTGGTGGCAAACGCACCACGCTTGACCTCAGCGCGGACAAAGCTTTCGAGTTCCGGCGTCAGCGTCAACGTCATCTGTCCTGCGGGCTTCATGGTTTGTCTCCTTGAAGCCGCATTATGTGACAACGTATACTAAAGTGTCAAACACTATAATTCAGTGTAATTTATCGCTTGAAATCCACCCGCACCTTGGCCACCGGCAGCCCATACTTCGTCACCAGCGCGGTGTTCGCCATCGTCTTGTTGTCTGGAGCAAACTTCAGTGTGTCATAAAACCGGACGATATTTTGGGCCGGGCCTTCGTCGATATCGACATTGTAGGCAAATTTGGCGGTCTGGCCCGAGACAGTGACAGTCGCGGTTCCAATGACATCTTCGCGCGTGCCGGTGTAGCGACCCTCGCCGGTTTTGGTCATGCGCCAGGTTTTACGGTTCTTTACGCCGTCGGAATAGACAAAGTCTTCAACCAACGTGAGTTTGCGACCATTCCAATGGCCGGTGAGTTTGACCTTGAAGTCGCGCTTGACACCGTTGATGGCAGCGAACTTGCCGGTGGCGACGGTTTTCCCGGTGAAAAACTTGATCAGTGCGTCTTCGGCTTTTGCGGGGACGGCGGTGAACATAAGGCAGGCAGCAAACAGCGTTGCAGTGGTTTTGGAGAAAATGGACATCTTGCAGGCTCCTCTTTTGCGCTGTTTACGCATCAGGGAGCCTGCCGGATTTTATCTGCCCCAAGAACGCAGACTTGCCCATGTTTTCCGGTCGAGCACAAAGCGCTCGATCGACACCGGTCCCGCGGCCATTGAGTTCATCATGCCGTTACCGGCGTGCTGAAATCCGCTTTTCTGGATGACGCGGCGGGAGGCCGGGTTGGACAGACGGCACGAGGCAGTGATCATGGGAACATCGGTGTCGCGGAAGGCGAGATCGACCAACGCATGCGCAGCTTCGGTCGCGAAACCTTCGCCCCAGAAGGGTTCGCCCAGCCAATAGCCCAGTTCAAGACCGTTGCCCTTGGATGAATCCAGCCCCGCGCAGCCGATAAAGCGGCCGGTTGCACCCATGGTGACGGCATACATGCAGCCATTTGGACCGCCATCCTTGACCCGTTCGACAAATGAATAGGCGTCGCGCATCGAATAGGGGTGCGGCATGCGCGCCACCATCGAGGCGATTTTGGGGTTGTTGGCCAGAAACGCAATATCCACCACGTCATCCTTGTCCGGACGGCGAAGAACAAGGCGCGGCGTTGCGATCAGCGGGATGTCGAGCCGAAAGTCCGTACTGTCGGGTTCCAGTTCCTCGATGGCAGCCATGGTGATTCCTCCAGAATTTCTTTGCGATATGGTTCAGATCAGAGTCGGATTTGTGACGGATTGCATGTGCCCGGCTTTTTCGAAGGCTTTCCGGGACAGCGCGGTGTTGATGCTTGGCACATCCACTTTGCGCGAAACCGAATAGGTCGTGCCAATCGACGTAACTTCAAATCCGAGCTTCTTTTGAACTTTGAGAGACGGCTCATTGTCTTGAAACACCGACGATTTGATTTCGTTGGTGGTCTTTTCCCGAAAGGCATGGCGCAACACCGCGACGCCAGCCTCAGTGGCATAACCTTGTCTCCACGCGGATTGTGCCAGCCAATAGCCAAACACCGGCGCGCTTCCAAAATCTTCTACAGACATGATGCCGATCAGGCTTTCGCGATAAATGGCGAAAAAATGATCGAGACCAGCGCTATTGCGCTCGGTGACATGGGCGATCCACGACAAGCAGTTATCTTGCGCATAGGGGTGCGGCACGCGGGCGAGCATGCGCGCGACATTCCAGTTGCTGATATGCTTCACGATTTCCGGCGTGTCGGCCGTTGTCGGTGCTTTGAGCATCAGCCGCTTGGTCGTCAGGGTCTCCATGTCGTCCTCCAGGGCAAAAGAAAAGGGGAAGATGGTTGCCCATCTTCCCCTTTTTTCTTGTGGCTGGAATTTCCAAACACCGGGTCCGATGGGACGCCGGAGTTGAAAAGAGATCCGGCCTTACTCTGCTGCGATGGCTTTCGGCATCACCGAAACGAACACGCGGTCATTGGCTTTCGTACGGAAAGTCACGACGCCGTCGGTGGTTGCGAAAATGGTATGATCCTTGCCAAGGCCAACGCCCGTGCCCGGATTCCACTTGGTCCCGCGCTGACGGATGATGATGTTGCCGGAGATCACAGACTGACCACCGGACTTCTTGACGCCAAGACGCTTCGACTCGGAATCACGACCGTTGCGTGACGAACCGCCAGCTTTTTTGTGTGCCATGAGAGTTCTCCTTCGAAGCTTTTATTCGCCCATTTGGGCGGCTTGGTCAATCTTCGCGCGCGGCGGCTTGCCAGCGAGCAGTTCCTTGGCCTGTTCGACCCATTCTTCGCGCTCGGTGCGGCCGCCCAGCTTCAGATCGTCATCGATCTTGGCCATTTCAGCTGCAGACAGAGCTGCGATCTGGGTGAGCGAGGTGATGCCTGCGCCTTCCAGCTTCTTTTTCAGGGCCGGGCCGACGCCGCCGATAATCGACAAATCATCGGAAATGCCTGCCGGTATGGCCGCAATGCCAGCGGCAACAAATGCAGCGGCCTTTGATGGACGGGCAACCCGTTCAGCTGCCGTCTTTGTTGGCTTTGCGCCGCCTGTCAGGATTTCGACAATCTGGATTGTCGTCAGATGCTGACGATGGCCGCGTGTGCGCTTGGAGTTCTGGCGCCGACGCTTCTTGAAGGCGATGACCTTGTTGGCGCGTCCCTGTTCGACGACTTGTGCTGTGACCAGCGCGCCATCGACTGTCGGTGCGCCGATGGCAGCCGAAGCGCCTTCGCCGACCATCAGAACTTCAGAAAAATGTACGATGTCACCGGCTTCACCGATGACTTTTTCGACCTTCAAAAGGTCGTTGGCGACGACGCGATACTGCTTGCCGCCGGTTTTGATGACTGCGAACATTTTTTTCCCTTTCGGTGTTCACAAACAACTTCGGATTTCTCCTAGCTGTCTTTTTATCCAGTCTGGACCGGTTGATGAAAATGCAAACGGCGCGGAGAGCCCACGCCGAAGCACGGGCGCATTACGGCAAGCTTGGCATAGAGTCAACCAAGAAGCGGAAAAGAAGCGGAGAGTGCTTGAAAAACATGCTTGTTTTGCCGCAGACATGCCGCTACATACGCCTCGCTTTGACCAAAGCATACTTCTTGCGGAGAGGTGGCAGAGTGGTCGAATGCACCGCACTCGAAATGCGGCATGCCTGTGAGGGCATCGGGGGTTCAAATCCCTCCCTCTCCGCCATAAACCATTGAAAATATTCGTATTTTATCCGGCCCAAAAAAACGGCTCATGATTTGGCCAGTGCTGCCTCTCACTTGCTTTGGAATGGGCAGTTAGAAATCAGTTTGACGCCAAATGAGGAATAGTGACGTCGCTCAAGCCTGCTCGCATCGTCATCGAACATCGAGCCAATCAAATGTTTTCGCGCGTATGGAGTTCAAACGGGAGGATGCTTGTGAAACTACCGCTCTCTGGTGATTTCAGCACCTGCATCATTCCGGCGATGGTTTGTTCTGCCAACAGATCCAGCGGATGGGAAATTGCCAATGTCATGTAACCGTCCAGAAGTGCTTTTCGGGTAACGTCCATAAGCTGATAAACATCGCCGCCGGACTTGGCATCATTGCCATTCCCATTGGATTGTTGATGATAGCCGGTGAACTGGATATCTCGGTAGGGTCTATGGTCCCTGCGGGTTCAATGACAACGGCCATCATCGCCGGGCACTACGGCATGCCGATATCGGTTGCCGTCGCTGCCGTGCTATTATTGGGCGTCACTATTGGTCTTATCAATGGGAATCTTGTGGTACGAGCAGCCGTGCCATCATTCATTGTGACGCTCGGCACACTGTTTGCCGTCGCAGGCACTGTGTTGGGTTTATCGGTCATCATAACCGGCACAACGAGCGTCGCCATCAAAGCCACGCAACTTGCGAAAGCCATTTTCGGCGATTTGTATTTTGGCAAGCAGCTCCAGGTTTTCACTGCGTGGTGGCTGGTTGACGCATGTCCTGCGCATCGTCAACGAGGCCAAAAAGCGCGGTCTGGTGGTTATTTTCATCACGCATCAGGTCATGCACGCGATGGCCGTCGGCGATCATTTCGCTGTGTTGATCCGCGGTGCCGTCGCTGCTGATTTCCGCAAAGGTGAAAAGACCCGCGAGGAGATCACTGACCTGATGGCAGGCGGCGAGACCATGGCGACGCTTGAAGCGGAGCTGCAGACCTATATGGACAGCCACGAGGGCCATCCGCCAACGCCGCAAAGCTGAGGCCGGATCATGACAATCCTGGCGGAAACGCCTCCACGTTTCCGAAGGTTACGGCCCGGGGCTTTGTCTCCGGGCCGTTTTTCAAAGGCTGAGCACGAAATTACGCAGGGAATATCTCTTTGGCAAACTGGTCTGAAGTCTGCGCGCCGGACGATATTGGACAGGAAGGCGTCATCCGCTTCACGCAGGGCAGCAAGATTTATGCAGTCTGCCGCAGTCCGGATGATAGATTCTACTGCACTGATGACATTTGCACCCATGAACACGTTGACGCGACGGATGGCCTTGTGATGGATAACACCAGCGAATGCCCCAGACATGACGGTGTGTTTGATTGCCGGACAGGCGAGGCATTTTTCGCCCCGGTCGGCGTCAACTTGAAATCCCATCCCACAAAGTCCGAAAACGGACGCATCCTGATCGAGATTTGACCATGTTCCAACCTTTCTCCCTGGCCGCCTGCGCTGAAATGCTGTGGCGGGATCGTCCGATTGAATGGCGCTGTTCGCGCCTGAAAGACATGGGTTTTGGGGTCGGCCTGTGGAATTGGCCGGAGCATGATCTGGCCAAACTGGAAAAGACCGGCGCTGATTTTACCATAATGAACGGCTATCTGCGCGGCCGCTTGACCGATGGCGACGGTGCAGCAGAGCTCTTGAGGACCGCACGCGAAACAGCGCAGATCGGCAAGCGGCTTGGCGTTGCGCGGCTTAATCTTCATGGCACGGAACTCGGCGATTTTGGTCTGCCGCGGCCTTATCTGGCAGCGTTTGCGCCGGGAATGGAACTGCGGGCACGCGATACGCTGCACCGTATTTGCGATATGGCCGAAGAGGAAGGCGTGATTTTCACGCTGGAAAATTTGAACATGCGCGAACATCCGGGCTGCCCGTTCAACTCGACTGCCGCTGTCCTTTCGCTGGTTTCGGCAGTGAACCGTCCGCAACTGCGCATCAATCTTGATCTTTACCACACGCAAATAGGCGAGGGTGACGTAATCCGCTGGGCGGAAGCCTGCCTGCCGTGGATTGGGGAGATCCAGGTTGCGGACAATCCGGGCCGCTGCGAGCCGGGAACCGGCGAGATGAACTGGCCGAACATCGCAAGAGCCCTTGACGTCATGGGCTATCGCGGTCCGGTCGGCATGGAGGCCTTCGCATCCGGTGACGCAGATGCTGCGCTTGAAGCCTTTCGCGACGCATTCACACTTTGAGAGGACAAATCATGAGCCGCAATTTGCGCCCCACCGTCTCCGACATTCGCGCCTTGAAAGCGCTGGACTAAAAAAATCTCTATGATTGACGTCACGACACTGGAGGAAGCCGCTGCCGCAAACGCTGCCGGCATTCACATGGTGTCCATCGAAAGCCGGCACTTCTACAATGAAAATTGATTTTGTCTGGCGCTCCCAACCAATTTAAACATCAGGAAATCTTCCATGTCGAACTATGCCCTTCGTGTCACCTGTCTTTCCCGGCGCGGCATCGTCGCTGCGGTTTCGTCGTATCTTTCGGAGCAAGGGTGCAACATTACCGACTCATCCCAATTTGATGACACGCATACAGGCCAGTTTTTCATGCGGATCAGCTTCAGGTCGGAAGACGGGCATGACCTGCACCAAGTGCGGGAAGGGTTTGGGGACATCGAAGCCCGTTTCGGCATGGACTGTGAGTTTTTCGACGAAGCGTCCAAGCGCAAGGTGATCATCATGGTCTCGCGTTTCGGGCATTGCCTGAATGATCTGTTGTATCGTTGGCGCATCGGCGCTCTGCCCATTGATATTGTCGGCGTTATTTCCAATCACCACGACTATCAAAAGGTCGTGGTCAATCACGACATCCCGTTTCACTGCATACGCGTGACGAAAGAAAAC
Source organism: Phyllobacteriaceae bacterium (assembly GCA_031377485.1). Classification (GTDB taxonomy): domain Bacteria; phylum Pseudomonadota; class Alphaproteobacteria; order Rhizobiales; family Rhizobiaceae; genus JANMEX01. The sequence continues at coordinate 10,266 of JANMEX010000431.1, read as the reverse complement.
AAGGCCGAGGCCGAGGCCGCGCAAATGCGGATTGTTGAGGAATCCGGGGCCGAGTTGATTGTACTTGCCCGCTACATGCAAGTTTTGTCCGACGAAATGTGCCAGAAAATGTCCGGGCGCATCATCAACATCCACCACTCATTCCTGCCAAGTTTCAAAGGCGCCAATCCCTATAAACAAGCGTTTGAACGCGGTGTGAAATTGATTGGCGCAACGGCGCATTATGTCACCGCAGATCTCGACGAAGGCCCGATCATCGAACAGGATACCGTGCGCGTTACGCACGCCCAAAGCCCTGATGACTATGTGAGCCTTGGGCGAGATGTGGAGGCGCAGGTTTTTGCCCGCGCGATCCATGCCCATATCCATGGGCGGGTTTTCAAGAATGGCAACAAGACCGTCGTGTTCCCAGCCTCGCCCGGTTCATTTGCTTCCGAGCGAATGGGCTAGTGCCTGTATTTCGTCGATGACAGTCGTACCCGGCACGGCGATTGAAGTTGCAGTGGCCCAAAATATTCCATTCGACTTCTCCCAAATTGCAATCGGCGGCAAGACAACTTCAACCGTCATCTTCTGGATGCGTACGCGCCGATGATTTGCGAAACGGGTCCGTTTTGAATGTCACTGCGGGTCTGGTTGGCGACAGTACTGCTACTTTGGTTGTTCGCAATGGTAAGCACGACACTACCGCGCTTGCGGCCGGTATCTACATAGGAATGAGCCTCTGCTGCGTCCTCCAGTCGGTAGATGCGGTCAATGACCGGTTTCAGCTCTCCGCTGGACGCCAGCTTTGTGATGTAACGCAGATCATCAGGTTTGGCTGTGGCAACACCGGAGATTACCGTCATGCCGCTCGCCTTTGGCGGATTGCCGATCCCGAGCCATTGCGCCAATGAACCAACCACCGCAACGAGACGTCCGCCGGGCTTGAGAGAGTTCGCGCACCGGCTGAACGGCACAGTACCGGTCGTATCGACAATTATGTCAAAGGTTTCGCCGGTCGTCGCGAAATCCTGTTGCATGTAGTCGATCACCCGTTCCGCTCCAATCGAGGCAACGAGCTTCACGTTTGACGTGCTTGTAACCCCCGTAACAACAGCGCCAAAATGTCTGGCGATCTGAACGGCGGCAGTACCCACAGCGCCCGACGCACCGACGACCAGGACCTGATCACCGCGCTTTATCTTTGCTTTGTCGCGCAGGAACGGTAGCGCAGTAGTGCTGCCGAAAGACAGTGAAGCGGCCTCTTCGAAAGTGAGGTTGGAGGGCTTGACGGCAATCATTCCGTCCTCGGGCATGGTACGGTATTCGGCATGGCAACCGAAAAGACCACCCGGAAAGGCAATCACCTCGTCGCCGGGCTTGAACCGTGTGACAGCATTGCCGACAGTTTCGACTATTCCGGCCATTTCGGTTCCCAGAATCGGCTGGCGCGGCCCGGTGAGCCCGAACACAAGGCGACCAAGCAGGCCAAAGCCGGTGGGCATCTTGAGACTGCGCGCCCGCCAGTCTCCAGTGGTGACTGTGGTGGCGAGGATGCGGATTAGGACCTCGTTTAGTTTGGGCGACGGCTTTGGAACCTCGGCAAGGGTGACGACATTCGGTCCGCCGTATTTCTTGTAGGTCATGGCTTTCATTCAATGTCTCCTTTGAACTGAGCGCAGTGTGCGCGGTGCATTCGAAATGACAGGCAACCATCCGCACCGGTCGTCTGCATCGGTTGATTATCAATCTGTGTGGAAACAGGAAGGACAACTTGCATGCCGGCCGCACTCCCTGTGTTTGCTTACGGGCGCAGGCCGCGGGCTTTGGCCAACACTTCACCGATGCCGTCAGTCACTATGCCCGGTTGCTCGAGGTGTACGGCGTGGCCGCTCTGTTCGGCGATGACGAGCCTGCCCTGCGTGCTCAATACCGCAAGTTCGCGCTGTGCAGTTGGCCAGTTCGGGATGTCGGCCATGCTTGACGCAGCCGCAATCACGACAAGTGGCATTGAGCCAAGCGTGGAGTCGGCCAACAACGCATCGTCGGCTGATCGCGACAGTCCCTCTTTGGTGGTTTCCTCGATGGCAGCGGTCTTGGTCTCAAGGAGTACCATTTCTGCTGCAATATCCAGCGACACGAGCGGTTGATCGATAAGCCTGGCGCCGAACGCCCGCGCCACACCGAAACGGCGTGCCAACGCGTAGAGTGTGCCTTGCATTTCGAGTGCAACATAAAACGCGTCGGCTTCGGCTTTCGGGGTCAAGGTGTCGACCAACTCGCTACGGGCATCGACCATAACCATGCCTACCACTTTATCGGGGTGTGCGAAGGCAAACATGCGGACGTTCTTGCCAGCCAGCGAATGACCCACAAGGACGTAAGGCCCACCAACGCCTGCATTGGTGAGGAGCAAGTTCAATTCTTCGGCAATGCGCGATGGAGTTCGCGGCAGGGGGCTGACGTCACTCCAGCCCATCCCCGCACTATCATAAGTGCAGACCCGTGTCGTGCGCGCAACATCCGCCTGCACAAGGCTCCAGTCGAGCGATGACCCGCCAAGGCCGGCATCCATCACCACAGTGGGTGATCCTTTACCGCGGCAGTCGAGATGCATGCGATAGCCGCCGACATCAATTAGACGTCCGGCAGGCGGATAAGTCGAAAGGTCATTGGACCCAGCGACATTTTCGTATGTCGCTCCCAAGGCGGCGGCAGCAGCGATCAAAGCGACAGCGCCGATGGCAAGGCGCGCCACGGTGCGCAGGGCCTTTGGTGCCTTTGTCTTGGAGGCACGCTTGGCCGTGTCAAGGGTGGGGGACACAGCCATCTGGAGCAGTTTGCTTTCGGTGGTCACGATCATCTTTCCGATCCTCTCTCCGTTCGATGCCAGAAAGATATGCGCTTTCGCGAAAACGGGATTGAACGCAGGGGCTACCGGAATGAAGTCTTTGTCGGGATCAAGCCGGAACCCGTGGCCCCTGTCAGGAAATCGGTTTCAGGCGATTGGACAAACAGGCGCCGAACTTCGCGCACCTTGCTCATGGGCATGGTGATGATGGTGTTATCTTGCGCAATCAGCAAATATGCGGAAGTCACCCTGACAACGCTGCCGCGCACCATGCCACGGTCTGTCTCGATTTCGGAGATCGGCCGCCCGGGGGCGGAGGCGGCAATACTGTCCGACATCCCGACGACTGTCGGGATGTAGATCAGCGAGAAGACGAGCCAGACCATCGGCATGTGGCGTGATTTCAGCAGCATGTTGGCGCCAGCGGCAGCGACACCAAGTATCAGATAGCCACAGGCGAGGTGTCCAAGCGTCCATTGAAGCGGCCCGCTGAAGAATATGCAGAAGCCGAATCCCGCAAGCGCGAGGACGGGCAAGCCAAGAGATACGGCCAAGGCTTTGCGCTCGGGAGCCGACCGGATCAAACGTCCCATCATCATTGCTATCCACGCGGCCGCGGCCATCGGGACGGCGGCAACTCCAGCGCCAACAAGCAAATCCTGAACCGTCAACAGTGAAACGAGGCTCCACTCGATCGGAGCGAAAAAGCCGAGATTGTAAAGCGTCGCGCCAACCACGGCTGCAGCGCTGAGACCACTCGCGATCTCCGTAATCGAGCGCCGCTCGAGCGCGAGGTGTTCCTTGAACATCGTCTTGTTGATCATGACTGGTCTCCTTCTTTGCCATTCTCGCTTAGCGTCTCGAGGAACGCCTCAAGTGCTTCGATCTCAGCCTCGTTCATTGCCATCGGCTTAAGCTCGGTATGACCGGCCGGTGCCGCCGGTGCAGCGTTGTAGTGGCGTACTACTTCGGCCAATGTCGCGATCTGGCCGGCATGCATATACGGGGCCCGCCCGGCAACACCGCGAAGCGAGGGCGTCTTGTAGGCGCGGACCAGATCTTCCCCTTCGCGTTTCATGAAGCGCAGCTCTGCGCAGTCGACGGGGCCGGCATCGCTGTAGGCGCCGAGGCAGTTGAACGGATCGGCGGCAACCTGGGCAGTTGCAATAATGCGTCCCTTGTCCTCCGGCATTCCAGCCACTGCAGGAACGCCGGTGTTATGGAAATGCTGGTCGGTCAAAAGCGGCCCGTTGTGACACTTGGTGCATTCGCCCTTGCCGACAAACAGCCGAAGCCCTTTAGCCTCCTCAGGTGTGAGGAGGTCTGTCGTGTCGCGGCCCGCCGCAAGAGCATCGGCGAAAGCATCAAACCGTGTCGGGCGAGGTTCAATAGTCCGCTCGAACGCAGCAATAGCCTTCCCCACATTGGCAAAGACACGGTTGACTTCCTCGCGCCGCTGTTCGTCAAGCGATGACCATGCAGCCTTGGCAACTGCGGTTCCGAGCGGAGATGCGTGCTTCGGCAGTGCAGTCACTTCGGGAAGTGGACCGAACACCTTTTCGTAGTCAGTAGCGTAGTTCGCGGCAACAAGCCGCGCGATTTGCGTGCGATCGGCACCATGCTCGACGAGACTTTCAAGTGGCCCGAGGGCCTGTGACCATTGGCTGTCCCTACGGCCGTCCCAGAACAGCCAGACGCTATAGGCAGTGCCGGCGATAGGCATGGTGCGCCGATTGGTCTTTCCCATGCCAGTGGCCAGCGGCGTGCCGTCCTGGAATTGGCGGTCGGGGAAATGACAGGATGCACACGCGACCTTGCCGTTGCCGCTCAGCCGCGTATCGAAGAACAGCGCCTGCCCCAGCGCCGCCGCTACTGGATCGTCGCCGAAAGCGTTCGACGGATCGGCTGGAAGTGGCGGAAGTGCCGAGAGCGAAAGCGAGGCAATGAGCTTGGTCTCGGCTGGACTCCAAGTGGGTTTTCCAAGGTAAATCCCGGACCCGCCTGCCAAGACAGTGGCGGCCAAGACGGCGGTGACAGTCAATCGCAGGCGCATGATCCACCTCACAGGCTAAGGTTGAAGGTGGCGCTGTCGGTGCCGGCAGCACTCGAGACTTTGAGCGTAATGGTCCACCAGCCTGACATGTTGAACTTCATCCCCTCGACCCGGTAGCGGCCGCCACCAAGTGCTTTGGTGACCTTCGGTTCCGTCGGAAGGCCATGGCCATGCTGAGGCATGCCACCATCGATGGCGAGTTTGGCGTGATCAAGCGGCTTACCGTCAGCTGTAGTGACCGCAACGATCCATGACTGGATGGTTCCCACAGGAATTGGAGAAACACCCGGCACCAGCGTGCCAACGTACAGGCCGTGTTCGGTCGCGCGGGTCAACCTCAGATCAAGATCCGCCGGTGGGCGTTGCATCATTGATGCAACGCTGAACCCGCCAACCGCGACCAGGGCGACGGGCAGCAACCACAGAAGACGGAGCGGTGACCTGGACTTATAGTTTGGCTTGGGGTTTGACTTGGATTTTGACTTGAGCATGGCAGCCTCCTTCGTGAACGATGGAGGAGAAATACACGGACGTGCCATGACATGATTGAACGTAGGGGCTAGTTGGGAATGATCAGGCGACCCGACGACGGTTGAGCTCTTCGAGCCGGGCGGAAGTTGGCGCAAGACCAAACATCCGCCGACAGGTCCGTGTCAGGTGGGCGGAGTCGGCGAAATTGGCAGCGTGTGCCGCTTCCGTCCATGATCCGCCTGAAAAGCCGATAGACAAGGCGCGGTTCAGCCGCTCCCACAACACGAATGCCCGCAGGGGCACGCCGGTCTCGGCTACAAACAGGTGCCGGAACCGCCCTGGCGAAAGGCCTGCCCGACGCGCAAGCGCAGAAAGAATGATCGGCTGGTCTATGCGCGCACGGATATCCGCAATCGCCTGAATAACCCGGTGATCCACTGCTGCTGGACGCAGCGCAACCCCGGCAGCAGCGGCAATCGTCCGCTGCGCCAGGTCGCGCAGTTCATCGTCGTCTGCTCCACCAAAATAAGCCGAAGCAATCGGGGTGGCGAGCGGCGCTACATAGGATGCTTCAAGTGTGTTGACCCCTGGATAAGCGCACCTTTCGAGTAAAGTTCTGCCCACAGCGGATTCCGGCTCAAACAGGATATTGGCAACCACCCGACCCGGCGCACGGAACGCATGCGGCGCATCGGGGGAGATCAATGCGCCCGTGCAGTTCAGCCATTCACCGTTCAACTCTGTTTGAAATTGGGCGGTTCCCTCAAGTGGCAGACATAGTTGCACAGCATGATGGGAATGGCGCTGGACAGTGCCGGTTATCAGCGCAAGCCAAAGGCTTCCACCCTCCCAGAACACGACCCTTCCGATACCCGCGATATCCATTATGCATATTAAAACAAATGAAGTGCCCGGAAAAGGGGCCGTAGGTTTACAAAGCGCGCAGGTGAGGCGGTGGTTGCTTCGGAACGATTGCCGATGCTTGCTCACATCGGCATGCAAAGTGTCAGGCAAATAATAAGCCCTCTTGACCTGGGCAATGGTTCATCACTCTTGGCGTATCGATACCGATTTCACGAAGAAACTTTTGTAGCGCTTGAGCAACTAACGCGACGCTTGCGGATACAGGAAAGTTGGGCGAGGCTGATTCAACTGGCCATTAGGAGGCTCGAATGTACGAAAACTGCCTTTAATTGCTGTTCCGTTTCAGGTTTTTCAGACCCGCCTTGTTGTAAAATTGTCATTCTTTTGCAGCGCAGGCACTTGGCTTTTTCCAAACGGTTGAAAACGACGGCCGATTGGAAATGAACTTGCCAAAACTGCGCCGCTGATTGTGATTTTCCGGGAAGCGATTGATATTGATGGTCTATCCAGCCGGATTCCGGAGTCAGCCCAAACGGCCAGCTGCAGTATTTTGCCAACCTGTAATTTTGGGCGGGGCAGAAGTTTCGCTTTTCTGATCTTCTGACTGCGTGACCAACGTCAATATCTGTTGCGGTCATGCGGCTGGTTCGGGCTTTCAACTGGTTAGGGGCATTCCGCAAATGTCCCGTGAATCCGGCTTTCGTTTCTTATCAAGGTTCGGACCCGTTGCGCCAATTTACAGCGGGTTCCGACTTTGAAAGGCTTTGGCAGGAAACATTTGTCCGGCGATAGGTCAACTTACCCAATGCGCTGACACCAACTGCACGGGCACTGCGCTTTTGCAGGCTGCGCGGTGCGTAGGCTCTAGGCGGAGTAGAGACTTTCTCCTCGCTAATATTGCTGTCTTCTAAACTGCTTGCATTAAAATGTTTTCCCAGATGCACCATGCCTGATGAAGCGCTGATGCGGATGACCGCCATGACGGCAGTGAGGCCTTCGTCGTCTACAAGTTCAACCATGTCGCCCTTGTGCAGGCGCATCACAAGCTTGCCGCCGCATTTGTCCGTTTCCCACGATGGGCGCCATTCCTTGCGGGCGACTGCGTGGCGCGTGGCGCCAAAAGCCTTCCAATTGCCATCGCGCAACTGGACAATGTCCAGATGGTGATTGTCACAGGGAAGGACTGCGGCCGAAAACCGTCCGAACCTGTCGAGCAATTCGATGGCGTCGCTGGCTTTGCGGATGATCTTCACCCGCTTTGTATTGCCGAACATTGCCGTCAATTCTTCGGGTGAACCCGCGCCTGCCATTTGCACACGTTGACGAAGTGCCGGATCGGCGAGGCGCTTGAGCATCGGCCCCGTCAAATCGCCGACGGATTTGCGGCATGAAACATGGGTTCCCGGCTCAAAGCCAGAGTGAACAGAGGGCCTGCCATATCGGGTTTCATCATGCAAAGGACCTTTTGTTCCCTGCTCAGGTTTGACCGAGACAAGCAAACCGGCCATTGCCGCGTGGACCATGCGGGCAAAGTCTTTGGACGGCGGCGCAGATTGTAATTTGCCTTGAGGCAAGGCACCCAAAACGATGGCATCGATGGCGTGATGCCGCAGATCTGACCGGTCTTTTCCCGTTGTCTCGTTCATCCAGTCGCTTCTGGCTACTGAAACGGTTTTCGGAGATATCAGCCTTATTGCCATTTCACCCTGTTGTTGGCGGATGTGGGCGACGGCAAGTTGAACTGCCTGCCTCAGGGCATCAGCATCGGCGATGCAGACGCGACTTTTCACTGATTTTTGCGCGCTGTTTCCCGCTGCTTTTGTCGCGACCGCATTGGCACATTTCGCTCGGTTGGCGCTGGCCATGCAAAGCGCCAGATTGCCTTTGCCGCCATGCCCGCCTTTGGATGCGGGCTGAATATGATCGATCTCGATTTTTGCGGAAAATGTATCGTCAAGGGAGAAGGGCTTACCGGTCAGATGACAATGTGCCACGCCGGTATTTTCGACGCACTGATTTTCAAAAAGCCGTGCTCGAAGCAGATTTCGCCGCGTCGCCGGCCTTTCCATATCTTCCAGAGCCATGGACAGTTGTTCGAGTTCGTCCGCATCCGGTCTTGATTTTTTGGTTGCAGGCAGTGCCGCCTCAAGTCTGACCTCACACGCAAGTCCGTGTTTTTCCACCAAGGCATGCCAAATCGTCTTGAATTCGCGATGCGCAAGTTTTGCCAGCGGGGATATTGGAATTGTTTGCTTTGGCAGTTTTTGCGGCGTCCTGCGACGGAAGATCACCTGCTCAAGCATCTCGCGTCCGGACTGAGAGGCGAGTGCCGGGTGCCAATTGGACTGTTTGCGCAGAAACTTTGCTACAAATTCGCGGGTAGGTACCCTATCCGGTCCATATTCAAGTTCACCGCGATGTTTGTGCGCGTTGAACAAAATGCGCACGATGGCTGCGCGCGAGAGGCGCTGCGTCAGCGACACAGAAAGATAAGCGGTTAGCCGATCCCCGTCATCGCGTCCCCACTCTCCGGTGCAAGCATCGAGATCCAGCAGGCCGCAAGTCACCAGCGCTGTCGCGAGATCCTTGCGGCGCAACTTCATGCGTTGGCGCAGTTTCATTCGCTGCTCCGGCTTCAGCCGCAGTTTCATGCGCTGCAAGGTGCGATGTCTGGCCAACGAAAACAGGCGCACACCTGCTGCCACGATTGCCACGTTTTCTTGCGCAATATCCAGATCGTCTTGCGCAATATCAAGTACAGCCCAGCCTATGGCAGATGTTCCCGGATCAAAGGCAAATATCCGCCGCATTGTTTTTTTGTCCCTGGAAAAGAATTGCGTCAAATGCATTCTTTCAACTCAGCGTTTTATCAAGTTGTTTTTGTTATCTTGGTAAAGTTGAAGCCCGGACCGGTTCGCTTTTCCGTGAACCCGGTCTTGCACCATAAGACGGGACGGGCTCCGGTCCGTCCCGACTTTGATCAAGCAAACATCGCGCGCTCGCGCTCTACAAGGCCTTGGATGAATTTCACGACCGTTTCAATGCGGCGCAGCGAGCGCATGCTTTCGTGATAAACGGTGAAATAGGCGCGGCGGATTTGGCGGTCGGGCAAGACCGGTACAAGATCGTCATAAGAGCGGGCAATGAAGGCATGAAGAATGCCGATGCCTGCCCCCGAACGGACGGCTTCTGTTTGGCCAAGCGCTGAGGAAACCGCGAAACGCGGTCGAAATTCACGCGATATTTCTCCGGCATAGGCCAGAGACGGTGAGGCCAGGAGGTCTTCAACATATCCGACCAGGCTGTGCTTTCCCAAATCTTCGACCGCCTCCGGCATGCCGTTCTCGGTGATGTATTTCCGTGACGCATAAAGGCCAAGCCGGTAATCCACCAACCGCGATGCGACAAGCCGCCCCTGATCTGGACGCTCTACCGTCACTGCAATATCGGCCTCCCGGCGAGACAGGGAAAATGATCTTGGTACAGGCACCAGTTCAATCATCAGGTCCGGATGCTGGCGCGTCAATTCGCCCAGTCTTGGCGCAAGGAATGCAACACCGAACCCGTCCGGCGCGCCGACCCGCACCGTGCCGGATATCGACACCGATGCCTCGCCGACAGCTGCGCGGGCGCCGACCATTTCGGCCTCCATCCGCTCTGCTGCGAGCAGAAATTCCTCACCCGCCCGTGTCAGTTCTGTTCCAGAAGGACGGCGTGTCAAAAGCTGGGCGCGCAAATCCAGTTCCAGCGAGGTCAGCCGCCTTGCAACCGTCGCGTGGTTCAGCCCGAGTCGCTTTGCCGCGCCGAGGATTTGGCCGGACCGCGCAACGGCAAGGAATATGCGAACATCATCCCAGTTCATTTTGACCTCAAAACAGAGACTTTAATTTACGCACAATAGATACGCTATTCCTCGCATTGCAATGCAAATTTTATAGCGCATAATTGGTCATCAAATCTGGAGGAAAGATCATGAAGGAAGTCGGACATTTCATTGGCGGCAAGCACGTCGCCGGTACATCCGGGCGCTCGGCGGAATATTTCC